>JADCFR010000394.1 GCA_020249415.1 Roseomonas sp.
AAGGAAGAAGGGCAATTCTGGGTGCTGTCCAAACCTGGCCGCACGCTGGAAGCGCGCGCGCTAGTCGGCGAGGCCATGCCCGCGCTGATCCGCGCCTTCCCCTGGCCGAAATCCATGCGCTGGGGCGGTACATCTTCCATGGTGTGGGTGCGGCCCTTGAAGCGCATCCTCTGCGTGCTGGATGGCGCCGTGGTGCCCTTCACCCTGGCGCAAGGCGCTGATGATGGCCATGGCTTGGCGAGTGGTGATTTGACCGAAGGCCATCGCATCATGTCCCCTGGCGCTTTCAGCGTGCAGGACTTTGCTGAGTACAAGGCCGAACTTGCCGAGCGCCAGGTTGTGCTGGAAGCGGAAGACCGTGCGCGCATGATCCGTGATGGCATCACTGCACTTGCTGCCGCCGAAGGGCTGCAAGTCGTGCCGGATGAGGCTTTGATCGCCGAAGTGGCGGGCTTGGTCGAATGGCCGGTACCTTTGCTTGGACGGATTGATGAAGCCTTTATGGATTTGCCGCCGGAGGTGATGCGCACCACCATGCGCGTCAATCAACGCTATTTCGCCTTGCGCAAGCCCGATGGCACGGCAGCGCCGCGCTTTGCGCTGGTGGCGAATATCGCCGCCCCTGATGGGGGTGCGGCGATCATCACTGGCAATGAACGCGTGCTGCGCGCGCGGCTCGCGGATGCGCGCTTCTTCTGGGATTTGGACCGCAAGCAAAAGCTGGAAAGCTTCCTGCCCAAGCTGGATAGCGTGGTATTTCATGCAAAGCTTGGCACACAAGGCCAACGCGTGGCGCGGATTGAAAACTTAGCTGGGCTGATTGCGGAAAAACTCGGCGCCGATGCGGCGCTGGCGCGTCGCGCAGCGCGCTTGGCGAAGGCTGATCTCGCTTCCGGCATGGTGGGTGAGTTCCCGGAATTGCAGGGCGTGATGGGGCGCTATTACGCGCTCGGTCAGCATGAGGATGCCCGCGTGGCGGAAGCCATCGCCGCGCATTACCGCCCAGCCGGTGCGGGTGATGCGGTGCCGACGGAACCCATCGCGATTGCCGTGGCGCTGGCTGATAAAATTGATCAATTGGTTGGTTTCTTTGCTGTGGGTGAAAAGCCAACCGGCAGTGGCGATCCCTTCGCGTTGCGCCGGGCCGCGCTTGGTGTCATTCGCATCATTCGTGAAAACGGGCTGCGCCTGCCGCTCGCTGATCTGATGGGCGAGGCTTTCTTCCTTTACCCCCAAGCGACTAACGCAACTGGAACACCGGATTTCGGCTTAGACATTGCCGAAGCCAAGCGTGCCAGCGGCTGGCAAGCGCCGAGTGGTGCGAAACATCCGCCGATGGTCGCGGCTTTTGCCGCCGGCTTGCTCGACTTCCTCGCCGAACGCTTGCGCGTGCAGCTCCGTGGCGAAGGTGCCAGGCATGATGTGGTCGCCGCGGTCTTTGGCGCGACACCAGATGATGATCTGAACCGCCTGCTCTCCCGTGCCGATGCCGTGCGCGGTTTTGTCGAATCAGAAGCCGGCGCCAATCTTCTCGCCGCGCATCGCCGCGCCATCAACATCCTTCGCATCGAAGAAAAGCGCGACGGTCACGCCTTCGACACGGGCTATGAAGCGCATTTGCTGAAACTGCCGGAAGAAGCCGCCCTCGCCGCCGCGCTTGAGGAAGCCGGCACCCGCATCCGCCTCGATATCGAAGCCGAGGATTTTGAGCGTGCCATGGAAGCCATGGCCGGGCTCCGCGCCCCGGTGGATGCTTTTTTCGAAAAAGTGATCGTGAACGATCCGGCGCCGGAACTTCGCCGCAATCGTCTGCGACTGCTTGCCCGCCTTCGTGCCGCCATGGATGCCGTGGCGGATTTCTCCAAGATTGAAGCCTGAGGAACCCCCCCATGACACAATGGGTCTATAGCTTCGGTGCCGGCCATAATGAGGGCCGCGCCGATATGCGGAATCTTCTGGGTGGCAAGGGCGCCAACCTGGCCGAAATGGCCTCGATTGGTTTGCCGGTGCCGCCTGGCTTCACGATCACCACCGAAGTCTGCACCGCCTATTACGACAATGGGCAGAAATACCCGGATGATCTGGCGGCGCAGGTGCGCGCGGCTCTGGCGCGTGTGGAAGAAGCGGTGGGCAATCGCTTTGGCGATCACCACCGGCCCTTGCTGGTATCTGTGCGCTCCGGCGCGCGGGTTTCCATGCCGGGCATGATGGATACAGTGCTCAATCTTGGTCTGAATGATCAAACCGTCGAAGGCCTTGTGGCGGCTTCCGGCGATGCGCGCTTTGCCTGGGATTCCTATCGCCGCTTCATCCAGATGTATGGGTCCGTCGTGCTCGATGTTGATCATCATCGCTTTGAGGAAATTATCGAGCATGTGAAGCTCGACACCGGCAAGAACGAAGATACTGAACTCACCGCATCCGAATGGCATCGCGTGGTGGATGGCTATAAGGAAATGGTCGCCGAAGTGACCGGCAGGCCCTTCCCGCAAGACCCGGAAACCCAGCTTTGGGGCGCGATTGGCGCGGTGTTTGGCAGTTGGATGAACCAGCGCGCGGTGACGTATCGGCGCCTGCATGACATCCCGGCCGAATGGGGCACGGCGGTCAATGTGCAAGCCATGGTCTTCGGCAATATGGGTGAGGATTGCGCCACCGGCGTCTGCTTCACGCGTGATCCTTCCACGGGCGAAAATGTCTTCTACGGCGAATATCTGATCAATGCGCAGGGTGAGGATGTGGTGGCGGGTATCCGCACGCCACAACCCATGGCGAAGGAACGCTCCAAACCCACCGAACGCAGCATGGAAGAAGCCATGCCGGCGGCCTATGCCGAATTGGTCCAGGTGCGCGCGACGCTGGAACGCCATTACCGTGACATGCAAGACATTGAATTCACGGTGCAGAGCAACAGGCTTTATATGTTGCAAACGCGCAATGGTAAGCGCACTGCCGCGGCATCGCTGAAAATCGCGGTGGATATGGCGCGTGAGGGTTTGATTGACCATACCGAAGCCGTGCGGCGCGTGAACCCGGCCGCGCTGGATCAATTGCTGCACCCAACGCTCGACCCCAAGGCGCCGCGCAAGTTGCTCGCCAAGGGCCTGCCCGCTTCACCCGGCGCGGCCTGCGGCATTGTGGTTTTCAGTGCGGATGAAGCGGAAGCCCGCGCGCAAAAGGGCGAAAGCGTCATTCTGGTGCGCATTGAAACCTCGCCCGAGGATATTCACGGCATGCATGCGGCGCGCGGTGTGCTGACCACGCGCGGCGGCATGACCAGCCACGCGGCAGTGGTGGCGCGCGGCATGGGCCGGCCCTGTGTTGCCGGCTGCGGCGGCATCACGGTGGATTACAACAATCAATATCTGAGTGCAGGCGGCGTGCGCATCGAAGCCGGCCAGACCATTACGCTGGATGGTGCAACTGGTGAGGTGTTCATCGGCTCGGTCGCCATGGTGGAACCGCAGCTTTCGGGTGATTTCGCCACGCTGATGGGTTGGGCGGATAAGGTGCGCCGCTTGCGTGTGCGGGCCAATGCGGAAACGCCCTTGGATGCGGAAACCGCCAGGCGCTTTGGCGCGGAAGGCATCGGGCTTTGCCGTACCGAACACATGTTCTTCGACCCTGAGCGGATTGGCGCCGTGCGCCAGATGATCATGGCGGAAACGGAACAAGGCCGGCGCGCCGCACTGGCGCGCCTGCTGCCTT
>JADCFR010000395.1 GCA_020249415.1 Roseomonas sp.
ATTGCGCCGGGGCGGCTTGAAATCAACCCGGAACCGGATGCGCCGCGCGATCTGGCCGCGCAATTGACCGCGCTTTTGTCGGAGGCAACCGGCCAGCGCTGGACCGTGATCATCAGCCAGGAAGCCGGTGCGCCGACACTCGCGGCGCAAGGCAAGGAAGCGGAGGCGGATCGACGGGCCATCGCCCGCGCGCATCCTTTGGTGCAGGCGATATTGGCGGCCTTTCCCGGCGCCACAATTGAAGCCGTGCATGATGGCGGCGCTGATGCCTATGGGCTTTCGCGCAGCGCCGTGACGGCCGATGATGATGCGCGCGATTTCGCGCCACCCGATGCCGAACCCGCTTACGGCGATGATGAAACCCCTCCCGATGATTTTTAGGCGAAGGACACCATGAAGAACCTGGGCAATATGTTGAAGCAGGCGCAGCAGATGCAATCGCGCATGCAGGAAATGCAGGCCAAGCTGGAAGCCACCGAAGTGGAAGGTCAATCCGGTGGCGGCATGGTGGTGGTGCGCCTGACCGGCAAGGGTGATTTGCGCCGCGTCACGATTGATCCTTCGCTGATGAATGCGGATGAACGCGAAGTGCTGGAAGATTTGCTGGTGGCCGCCCATGCCGATGCCAAGCAGAAGGTAGAAGCGACCATGGCGGCCGAAATGCAAAAGGCGACTGCCGGCATCAACCTGCCGCCCGGCATGAAGCTGCCTTTCTAGGGCTGCTTGCAGCCTGATGCTGCATAACGACCCGATCGAGCATTTGATTGCGCTGCTCTCGCGCCTGCCTGGCCTTGGCCGGCGCAGCGCGCGGCGGGCTGTCTTGAAAATGCTGATGGATCCGGATGGGCAGATGCTGCCACTCGCGGCCGCTTTGCGTGATGCCGCAAGCGCAGTGAAACCCTGCGAGGTTTGCGGCAATCTGGATACCATCTCCCCTTGCGCCATTTGCCGCGATCCGCATCGGGACCGGAAGCTGGTGTGTGTGGTGGAAGGGGTCGCGGATTTATGGGCCCTGGAACGCGCCCATGCGCATCATGGGTTGTATCATGTGCTGGGTGGGATGCTCTCCGCGCTGTCTGGAACTGGGCCGGAAGATTTGGCGATTCAGCCGCTGCTTGCCCGCATTGAAACGGGCGATGTGGCAGAGGTGATTCTGGCCTTGCCCGCAACGGTGGAGGGTGCCACCACCGCACATTACGTGACGGATCGGCTGAAGCCGAGTGGTGTGGCCATCACACGCCTTGCGCAGGGTGTGCCGATTGGTGGCGCGCTTGATGTGTTGGATGATGGTACCTTGGCGGCGGCGCTGAAGGCGCGTCGGCCGCTTTGAATGCACCATAGGCCGCCTTGATCAACAGCGCCTCTGGGCGCACCCTGCCGCTTATGGATAGGGGGCAAGCGCCATGCGTTTTGCGGGACAACAGGTTGTGATTACCGGCGCCGCTGGCGTGTATGGGCGCGGCTTGGCGGAAGCCTTTGCGCAGGAAGGTGCCCATTTGCTGCTGAGTGATGGTGATGCGGCCGCGCTGGCCGCACTCGCCAATGCGCTGCCGCCGGGGCGCGCCGTATTGCATCCCGCTGACCTCACGGATGATGCTGCGCTGGATGGATTGATCGCCGCCGCAACCGGCAAGGGCGCGCCGCAGGTGCTGATCAATAATGCCGGCATCTATCCCTTCATTCCGCTGATGGAGGTGACGGGCGCGGAATGGGACAGGATCATCAGCGTCAATACCCGCGCGCCCTTTCGCCTGATGCAGGGCATTGGCCGCGCCATGGCCGCGGCGGGGCGGGGTGCGATTGTCAATGTCACCTCAGCAGCCGCAGAAGTGCATCGCGGCAATGGCGTGCCTTACGGCGCTTCCAAATGCGCGCTGGAATATCTGACGCGGGCTTTTGCGTTGGAACTCGGCCCTTCAGGCGTGCGCGTGAATAGCGCGCGGCCTGGCTTTGCCGAGGGCAGCGCCGGCAATCCCATGCCCGCCGGCTATGCGGAGGCGATCCGCGCCAGGTCCTTGCTTGGTGCGCTTGGCACGCCGGCGGATTTCGCGGCGGGTGTGATGTTCCTCTGTTCCGAGGATGCGCGCTTCATGACGGGTGCGGTGCTCGATTGCGGGGGTGGGGGGCACATCAATCGCCGCGCTGGTGCGGCCACCGCGGCGCGCGGCTGAAATGCAGTATTGAAAAGGAAAGATAGCATGATGGATCAAATCAAGGCGGAATTGGCGCCAACGGGCGTGTTGCGCGCAGGCATCAATATGGGGAATTTCCTGCTGGTGACGAGCCGCGCGGAAAATGGCGATCCCGCCGGGGTATCGCCCAGCATGGCGCGCGCCATTGCCGATGCGCTTGGCGTGGCCGTGCAATACGTGCCCTTCGCGCGGCCTGGTGATTTGGCCGATGCGGTGGATAGCAATGTCTGGGATATCGGCCTGATCGGCGCCGAGCCGCAGCGCGCGGAGAAAATCGCCTTCACCGCGGCTTATGCGGAAATCGAGGCGACTTACATGGTTCCGCCCGGTTCCCCCATCACGAAGATGGAAGAAGTAGATCGCCCCGGCAATCGTATCGCGGTGACCGCGCGTGCGGCTTATGATCTTTGGCTGGAGCGGAATATCCATCAGGCGAAGCTGATCCGCTCTGCCTCGCTGGACGCTGCCTTTGAACAATTCGCCGCCGAGAAGCTGGAAGTGCTGGCCGGGCTGCGGCCAAAACTGCTCTCAGACATCGAAAAAATGCCCGGCGCGCGGATTCTGGATGGCAAATTCACGGCCGTGCAGCAGGCGATTGGCACATCTCGCCGCAATAGCGCCGCCGCGGTGTTCCTCGCGGATTTCGTCGAAAAGGCGAAGGCGTCCGGCCTGGTGGCGCGCTTTATTGCCGAACATAAGGTGCGCGGGCTGTCAGTGGCGCCGCCGGCCTGATCGGCCTTGCTGATGTAATCCTGGGCCGGGTGTCCAAGCCCGCTGCGCCTTCTGTTACAATGCAGTACCTCTCCGGCAGCGCCTTCTATCTTGACGCATCTCAACGCTGGTTTGTGTGCGCGGCGATACCCACATATCGCGGTGGCACGGTCTTATGCCTTGCCCCGAGAACCAAACAAAACGCCATCGCAGGAAAAACCCGAAAGATGCGCGACAGCCGGAGACATCGTAATGACTTTCACCAGTATTCTGACCCATCTTGATCCCGCCATGGCGATAGAAGCGGAGGCAGCAACGGCAACGTCGCTTGCGTTGGCGGAAGCCTTTTCCGCCCATCTGACCGCGCTGATTTTCCCGATGGATAGTGCGCTCACCGCGCCCTCACCGGCGGATGATGCCACAAGCTTGCTGGAGGAGCGCGCTGCCGAGGCATTTGCGGCAGCCGCGGATCGTCGCGGCGTGGCGCATCAGGCCAAAAAACGCACCAGCTTCGCCTATGGCAATGGGGAAGCCTTCGCGGATCATTTGCGTGTCAGTGATCTTGCGGTGCTGACAGGGCACGGCGCGCCCGGCATTGGCGCGCAAATCCTGCAGCAGGCGGCGATTTTTGACTCAGGTCGGCCCGTGATCCTTGTGCCCCATTCCCTGCCCCTTGCCGCCTTGCCGCAGCGCCTTCTGGTGGCCTGGGATGCAAGCCCGGCCTCGGTACGGGCCATTCATGGCGCGCTGCCGCTCATCCGCCGCGCGGCGGAAACCGTCATTGCAACGGTCTCCGATGACAAGGAACTCCGCCCCGGTCAATCCGGGATTGAGCTTGCCCATTTGCTCGCGCGCCATGGTGCGAAGCCACGCTTCATGGCCTTGCAGCGTGGCAGCGGCGGCGTGCTGGAACGGCTTTTGGCAGCGGCAGCGGATACGGAATCGGACATGCTGGTCATGGGCGCGGTACGGCATTCACCGCTGCGCAATCTGGTGCTGGGCAGCGCGACGCAGGATATGCTGGCCAATGGACCAAAGCTTCCAATGTTGCTGTCAGCGTGATCACGCGTCGCGCGCCAGCAATGCCTTGAGCAATTCCACCGTGCGCGCGGGCTGTTCCTGCTGCACCCAATGTCCGGCGCCCGGCACCAGATGCGCCGCCGCCATGCGGGTGCAGGCAATGCCCTGCATCCGCTCAAACGCGCCGGGGGCCTGAAACACGCCCCAATCCGCGGCGCCGGCGATAAAGACCGAAGGCACATCAATGCTGCGCCCAGCAAATAACGTCAGATCGGCATTCACTTCCGGCGCAAAGCGGGTGCGATACCAATTGAGCCCACCCTGAAATCCGGTGCGGCCATATTCCGCGGCATAGACAGCCATCTCGGCTTCCGTCAGCCAGGCGCAGCGTGCGACCTCAGCCGCGCTTGGCATTTCATGCGCGACTGTCTCCGGCATCGTCTCGGCGCGGTCCATGACGTAATAGGTCGGCAGTTTCGCCATTTCCTCGGCGGACCAATCGCGCAGGCGATGCGGTTTATTGGCGGCCCAATCAGCGCTTTTATGGTGGTAATAGGCGCGCATGAAAGCGTGCAGCCCCTGCGCCGCGCCCATCATATCCGCATTGGCCGGGCGCGTGGCGTAATAGGCGTGGTAGTGTTTGCGCGGGCGCGGCAGGGCGGCCAAAGCCTCATCCAGCCCCGGCATGGCGGAAGAACCGCTGGATTGCTGGCCGGGCTTCGGCCAATCCGGCCCGCCGGCGAAAGGCGCGCTCATCAGCGCGACACGGCGAAACACATCGGGGCGCGTCAGCGCACACCAGGCCGCCACGGGCGATCCAAAATCATGCCCGATCACCGCCGCCACGTCTCGGTAGCCGAGCGTGGCCACCACACCCAAAGCATCGCGCACCAGATTGGTGAGGCGAAATGGCGCCAGCGGCGCGTCATAATCCGTATCGCATCCCGTGGTGCGACCATAACCGCGCTGATCCGGCGCCACGACGTGATAGCCCATGGCAGCAAGAGGCAGCATCACATGCCGCCAGGAATAGGCGAGTTCAGGAAAGCCATGCAGCAGCAAAAGGCAGGGCCGGCCCGGCGTTTCATGCCCGGCTTCCAGCATGTGGACGCGCAACCCATTGATGCCCTCCAGAAAGCGGGCGCGGATGCCGTGCGGCAGGGTTGGTGAGGCAAGCGGTTCCATGGCGGTGTTTCCTTCCTTCACGCCATCCCGCCTGAAGCGCGCCCCACAATCAAGCCCCGCATTGACGCGCGCCCCGGCTGGCGAGACTTTGGCGCGATGCAGGATGGTATCCCCTGGTCGTCCGACCTTCTGATTCTGGCGCAGCGCTTCGGCCCGCGCATCGCCATTACCGATGGCAGTGCCACGCTTACCTATTCAACGCTCTCGGTCCGCGCCCATGGCCTGGCACGGCGGCTCATCGCGGAAGGCTTCAAACCCGGCCAGCCGGTCGCGAGTTTTGTGCCCAATGGCTGCGATGCGCCCTGGGTCAGCTATGGGCTGACCATGGCCGGTGTGGCGGAAACCCCCTGCAATACGGGCTCGACCGATGCGGAGCTTGGCTGGTTTGCGCAATTGACGGGCTTCAAACGCATCGTTGCACCGCAAGCATCCTGTGCGCGGCTGGCGGGGCTTGGGTTTGAACCCCTCGCGCTGGAAGACATCGCGCCGGATGACAGCGGGGCGCCGCTACCCCCCGTGCCAGCGGATGCCTGGGGGCGGATCATTTTCACCTCTGGCACCACCGGCAAACCAAAGGCCATTCTGCATAGCCATGGCGGGCGGTACCTTGCGAATATCCTGCAACGGGCCGTTTTGCCTTTCACGCCGGAACCCGGTGAGCGTGTGCTGCTGATGACACCCTTCACCCATGGCGCCGCACTGATCACCTATGCCTGGCTTGATCATGGGGGTGAGGTTGTCTTGCAGGATGGCGTGCGGGCGGAACGCATCGCGCCGCTTCTGGCCGCGCCCCGGCTTTCGGCGATTTTCGCCCCACCCACGGTTTTGGCCAAATTGCTGGCGCTGTTTCCGGGGCAAAGCGTACCGGGGCTGAAGGTCATTTTCTGCGGCACGCAGACGCTGACGCGCGATCTTTACGCCCGCGCCAAGGCGCAATTCGGCCCGGTGGTGCGCGTCACCTATGGCATGAGCGAATGCTTCAACCCGATCACCGTGCTGGAAGGCCCGGATGTGGCGGCGGCAATGGACGACGCCGAGGATGGCCTGGGCGCGAACCTCGGCTGGCCGGCGACGGGGGTCGAGATCGCCATCCGGGATGAGGCCGGCGCCGCGCTTTCCTCTGGCGATTCGGGCGATATCTGGCTGCGCGCCCGGCACATGAATATCGGCATGATCGGCGCGGATGGCTTTGTGCCGCGCCCTGCCGGCGCCTGGCACCGCACCGGCGATCTGGGCGCGGTGGATGCGCGCGGGCGCCTGCGGCTCGCGGGCCGGGCTTCGGATGTGATGAAAACCGGCGGCTACCGCGTCCATCCGGCCGAAATCGAAACCACCTTGGAACCCGCCGCGC
>JADCFR010000396.1 GCA_020249415.1 Roseomonas sp.
AAGGCGCCGGTGAAGCCGCCAATCTGATGGCTGACAAAGACCATGCCGAAAATCGTCGCCAGCCAGCGCAAGCCCCAATTGCGCGCGCAAAGGGCAAGGCTTGGCGGCACGGTGGAAAGCCAGAGCAGGCCCATGAGTGCCGAGAAGATCATGACATTCAAAGCGGTCTTGTCGGACAGCAAAAACACCGTCATCAGCACGGCGCGGGCAGCGAAAATCCCCACCAGCAATTCGCGCCGCTTCCAGCGTTGCGACAATTCCCCGGCCGCCAAGGAACCGATGATGTTGAACAGCCCGATCATGGAAATGGCACCGGCGCCGACATAAAGCGGCAGGCCGCAGCTATGCACAAAGCCCGGCAGATGCACGGTCAGGAAGGAGACATGCAGCCCGCAAACAAAATTGCCGGAAGACAAATACCAGAAGCTTGGGTCACGCAAAGCGCGCCCCATGGCGGAACGCGCGGTTTCATTATCCGCTGCCACACCCGGCGCGGGCGCCGGCTGCTTATCGGCCAGCGGCAGGGCAAGCGGAATCATGAACAGGGTCGCAATCGCCATGGCGAATAGCGCGCCCTGCCAGCCAAAGCCCTGAATGGCGAAACCCGCCAGCGGCACCACCAGAAACTGCCCCGCCGAGGAGCCAGCCGTGCCAAGCCCTGTCGCGCGCCCGCGCATTTCCGGCGGCAACATGCGCGTCAGGCTCGCGATAATGGTCGGCATGCCCGCGGCCGAGACCGCCATGCCCATGATGAAGCCGGCAAAGAAGGTGAAGGGCAGCACGGAATCCGACAGCGCCATACCCAATATGCCGATGCAGTACAGCAGGGCACCGCCCATCACCACGCGCCGACCACCGAAGCGATCCGCAAGCTGGCCCATGAAGGGCTGGCTGATGCCATTGATCAGCACTTGCAGCCCGATGGCAAAGGCGAAGTCCCGCGCCGCCCAGCCATGCTCGGCGGTCATGGGGGCGAGGAACAGGCCAAAGGATTGGCGCAAGCCCATGGCGAGCATGGCGCCGCAAACGGCGCAGGTGATCACCAGGGCAATAGGCAGGGCGAGCGGGCGGGCAGTCGCGGTCTGGGTCATGCACCCACCATGTCATTTTGCGCGGGGGCCATGCAAGCCAAGGCTTCGCGGTTGACGCCGCCCCGCGCCCGGGCCTATCTCAGCGCTGTTGGTGGCGGCCATAGCTCAGTCGGTAGAGCGCCAGGTTGTGGTCTTGGATGTCACGGGTTCGAGTCCCGTTGGTCGCCCCAATATCCCCATCCCGACAATTTGCGCTGAATTGGAATGCCCCCAGGGAGACTCGAACTCCCATGCCCTTACGGGCGGACGATTTTGAGTCGTCTGCGTCTACCGTTCCGCCACAGGGGCAACGCATAGCTTTTCTTACCCAAGCTGCGGGCCGGGGTCCAGAGGGGGGTCAGAACAGCGAATAGCCACCATCAATCACCAGGCAATCGCCGGAATGATAGGCGGAAGCGTCGCTTGCCAGATAAACCGCGATGCCGCCGAAATCCGCGGGCTGGCCCCAGCGCCTGGCGGGGATGCGGGGCAGTACGGCGCCACTGAAACGCTCATCCGCCACATTGCCGGCGGTCATGGCGGTTTCGATCCAGCCGGGCAGGATGGCATTGGCGCGAATGCCATGCCGGGCCAGCTCCACCGCCAAGGCGCGGATCATGGCGACCAACGCGCCCTTGGTGGCGCCGTAATGCGCATTGCGTGCGGCCCCTTCAATGGCAGCGAGGGAGGCTGTAGCCACCAGGGAACCACCGCCGCCGCGTTCCACCATATGCCGCGCGGCGGCGCGCAGGGTGAAAAAGGCGCCGTCCAGATTGATGCGCATCACGCGTTGCCATTCGGCGGTTTCCAGCGCCGTGAAGCGCGACGGATGGCCATAGGTACCGGCATTGGCGAAGCAGGCATCAACGCGGCCAAGCTGTGCGACGGTTTCCGCGAAGGCGCGTTCCACCGCCGCTTCATCGCTGATATCGCAAATGAGCGCATGCAGGCGCACACCAAGCGGCTTCAGGCTTTCCAGCGCGGCTGCATTCTTCCCGGCATTGCTACCCCAAATCGCGATATCCGCACCCGCTTCGGCGAGGGCGCGGGCCATGCCAAGCCCAATCCCGGAATTGCCGCCTGTGATCAGCGCCACCTTGCCGCTGAGATCAAAGGGCCGGTACGTCATGCTTCAGTAACCCGCCTTGCGGTCCACCACTTCCTTGAGCGGCGCGCCATCCAGAAAGCGGCGCAGATTGTCCACCAGCAGCGCCGCCACCATCGAATCCCGCGCCGGATGCAGCCCGCCAATATGCGGCAGCACCAGGATGTTTTCCGCGCTCCAGAAAGGGTCATCCTTGGGCAAAGGCTCCTGGCGAAACACATCCAGGATGGCACCGGCAATGGTGCCGGCTTTCGCGGCAGCGACCAGGGCCGCATCATCAATCAAGGCGCCGCGACCGAAATTGAGCAGCCAGGCGGTTTTTTTCATGCGCGCAAGCCGCGCGGCATTGATGATGTTCTCGGTCTCAGGCGTGGCCGGCAGCAACAGCACCACGAAATCGGAATGTGCGAGTACTTCATCGGTTTCGGCGGGCGTATAGACGCGGTCCACATGTGGCAGGGTGCCGGGCGCGCGGCGCGTGCCGATCACGCGCATTTCAAGTACTGCCGCCTTGCGCGCCAATTCCTGGCCGATGGCGCCAAGGCCAAGAATGCCAAGGGTCTGCCCCGCCAGTGTCGTGGAAACGCGTCGCGTCCAGGTGGCGGCGGCATTGTCACCGACAATCGCGGCATAGGGCTTGGTGATGTGAAACAGCGCGCCCAGAATGTTTTCCGGCATTTGCACGCGATGCGTCCCGCGCGCGCAGGTCAGCGCCAGGCCAGGCGGCAGATCAGCCCGCGCCAGCCAATGTTCCACGCCGGCGGTCAGTGCTTGTGCCCAGCGGAGCTTCGGCATTTGCGCAAGCATGCCGGCTGGTGGCCCCCAGGTCAGCATCGCCTCCGCTTCCTGCATTTGTTCGGCTGTTGGCGTTGCGTTGCGCGGTAATTCCTCAAGCCGAATGCGCTGGTCCAGCCCGGCATCGGTGATGGCCTTGCGATAGGCATCCGCGCCATCGGTCCAGAGCAGGAAAAGCGGTTTGGTCATGGTGGCCTCAGGCTTTCACAATCAGCGCATCCACCGCCACAGCGTCACTGCCGGCGATGATGATGGGGTTCACATCGAGCTCAGCGATCACATCGCGCTGATCGGCGGCGAATTCCGAGAGCCGGACGATGATATCCGCAAGCCGATCCATATCCGCCGCCGGCGCACCACGGAAGCCTTCCAGTGCCGCACGACCTTTCAGACGGCCAAGCAAATCGCGTGCTTCCGTCTTGGTAACAGGCGCCAGCGCCAAGGCTGAATCGCGCATCAATTCCACCAGGACACCGCCCAGGCCCACCACCACCAGCGGCCCCATCAGCGGATCAATTCGCGCGCCGACCATGATTTCGACGCCTGGCTTCGCCATGGGTTGCACCAGCACGCCATTGATGCGGGCATTCGGCGCGTGATGCTTGGCATTGGCCATGACAGCGCGGAAGGCATCGCGCAATTCAGCCTCATCCTTCAGCTTCAGGCGGATCACGCCCGCTTCGGTCTTATGCGGCAAATCGGGGCTTTCCACCTTGATCGCCACCGGCCAGCCAAGGGCCTTGGCGGCGGCGAGAGCCTCCTCTTCCGTATTGGTCAGGCGTTCGGGCACCACCGGCACACCATAAGCGGCCAGCACCTGCTTCGCTTCGCGTTCCGTCAGCGTGCGATCTTGCGCGGCCTTGATCAACGTGGCCGCTTCCTGCGCGGCTTCCGGGCGCGCGAGCCGTTGGTAGTGGCGCGGGCCGGCGCTGCGCCGTTCCTCGCGCTTATGCCAATGATCCAGCGTGGCAAAGCAACGATCCATGGACCGGAACAGGCCGATGCGCGGGTTTTGCTCCGCCTCATGGGAGCCATGGCCTTCCAGCCATTCCGTTGTCCACACCACGCAAATCGGCTTGTCGTGCTTTTCCGCAATGGCGGCCAATTCGCCGGGGCGTTTGGCGGAAAGCTCGGTCGAATAAATCTGCGCATAAAGCAGCGTGCCGTAATGATCTTCGCCGAGCATGGCGGAAGCGCAAGCGGTCAGGCTTTCCGGGTCATTCGCGACTTGTGCGGTGACATCGCAGGGATTGCGCGCAGAACCGAAATCCGGAATTCGCGATTCCAAAATGGCCTGCACCGGCGGGGTTGGCTGTGGCAGCGGAATGCCACGTTCTTCCGCGCGGTCAGCCGACATGATCGCGGCGCCGGCCGAGACCGCCACCACCGCCACACCGCGCGCCTTGGGCTTTGGTGCCTTTGCCATGAAGGAAGCGGTTTCCACCATGGCTTCGAAATTATCCACGAGTATCGCGCCCGCGCGTTCAAAGGCCGCGCGATAAGCGGCTTGGGAGCCTGCAAGTGACCCGGTATGGGACATCGCCGCCGCCGCGCCCTGTTCACCGGTGCCGAGTTTGAAGACAATCAGCGGCTTGTCGGCAGCATCCGCGATGCGCGCCGCTTCAATGAAGCGCATCGGGTCCGGCATGCCTTCAAACACGCAGGCAATCGCGCGGCAGCCCGGATCATCCGCCAGGAAGGAAACGCAATCCGCCACATCAATATCGGAAGAATTGCCGGTGGTGAGCAAATGGCTCACGGACACACCGCGCATGACCGCCTGCGCGAGCGAAAAACCAAGCGCGCCCGATTGGCTTACCAGGCCCACCGCATGCGGCAAGGGTGCTTCCATCGGCGGTGGGATCATGAACGTGATGCCGGCTTTACTGCCAAAATTCAACATGCCGATGCAATTTGGCCCAACAATGCGCATGCCCGCATCGCGCCCAATCGCCGCCAGGCGCTGCTGTGCGGCGATATCCTCTGGCCGTCCGGTTTCGGAAAAGCCAGAGGCATAGATCATCACGCCACCAACACCGGCCTTGGCGCAATCGCTGGCGATTTCTTCCACCGCATCCTTGGCGGCGACCACGATGCAGCAATCCGGCACTTCCGGCAGCGCTGCCACGGAAGCAAAACAAGGCCGCTCACCAATCTTCTCATAGCGGCTATTCACCAGATAGAGCCGCCCCGTATAGCCAGACAGCGCGCTGATGGTGCGATCCGCGAAAGACCCCGCGCGCGGGGAGGCACCAATCACGGCGATGGATGCAGGATCGAACAAGCGCTTCATATCGGCATGGCGATAGACGCTGCGCTGGGTGATGGA
>JADCFR010000397.1 GCA_020249415.1 Roseomonas sp.
ATCGCCTCGGCGCTTGGCGTTAGGATCATTCCAGGTGTGGTTGGCTATACCGCCGCCAAGGCTGGGCTATTGCACATGACACGGCATTTGGCGGTGGAATGGGCGCGGCATGGCATTCGGGTGAATGCGATTGCGCCTGGCTATATCGCGACCGATCTCAATCGTGAGTTCTTCGCCTCCGAATCAGGGCAGGCGATGATCAAGCGCATCCCGCAGCGCCGGCTTGGCGCTGCCGAGGACCTTACCGGGCCGCTTCTGCTGCTCGCTTCCGAAGCCGGGGCGCATATGACCGGCGCGGTGGTGACGGTGGATGGTGGCCATACGATCAACCCGCTTTAGGTTTTGCTATCATGGAATTTTCTCTGCCCCCCGAAATTGACGATATGCGCCAGCGCATCCGCCGCTTTGTGGATGAAAAGCTGATCCCGCTGGAAGCGGATCGCGCGAATTTCGATGAGCATGAAAACATCGCGCCGCATGTGCTGGCCGAAATGCGCAAGGCCGCCAAGGCAGAAGGGCTTTGGGCGCTGCAAATGCCAAAGCGCCTGGGCGGCCAGGAATTGCCGCGCATTGGCATGGCCGCCTGTTATGAGGAAATGAACCGCTCCATCTTCGGGCCGGTGGTGTTCAATAGCGCCGCGCCGGATGACGGCAATATGATGATCCTGGATCGCGTTTTGCCGGAAGCGATGAAGCCGCGCTGGTTGCAGCCGATTGTGAATGGCGATGTGCAATCCGCCTTCGCCATGACGGAACCGGATGGCTGCGGTTCAGACCCGAACCTGACCTATACCAAGGCGGAACGTATCGGGAATGATCGCTGGCGCATCACCGGGCGAAAATGGTTCATCACCGGCGCTGGTAATGCGAAGATTTTCATCATCATCGCGCGCACATCGGATGACCCGCGCAAGGGGCTTTCGGCCTTTCTGTTCAGCGCCGATCAGCCGGGCTGGAAGATCGTGCGCCGCATTCCGATCATGGGGCCGGAAGAACATGGTGGGCATTGCGAATTGGAATTCGACGGGCTGGAAATCCCGAATGAACACCTTTTGATGCATGAAGGCGATGGGCTTAAGCTCACGCAAATGCGCCTTGGCGTGGCGCGGCTGACGCATTGCATGCGCTGGCTGGGATTGTCTCGGCGGGCTTTGGAAATCGCCATGGAACGCATTGGGCAGCGTGATTCCTTCGGCATGAAACTGATTGACCGCGAAAGCGTGCAGGGGCTGGTCGGTCAGGCGGCGATGGAAATTGAGATTGGCCGGTTGCTGACCATGAAGGCGGCCTGGATTTTGGACCAGGGCGGCTTCGCGCGGAAAGAAGTTTCCATGGCGAAGATCGTGGTCGCGGATGCTTTGCAAAAATCCGTGGATACGGCGCTGCAATTGCTGGGGGCGCGCGGCTATTCCAAGGATACGGTGATTGAATGGATGTATCGCTATGCCCGCCAGGCGCGGCTGGTGGATGGCGCATCCGAAGTGCATCGCATGGTGCTGGCCAATACGCTGCGCGCGGAGGGGTCTTCCTTCTTCGCCTGGGGTCCGCCCAAGCATGGATGAGGCGCGGCGCGCAAAACTGAGGGATTGGCTGCGCGGGGCAACCGGCGCGGCTGATCTTGAACTTGGCGCCATGGCCTTGCTTTCTGGTGGTGCCATTCAGCAGAATTGGGCCTTGGATGTGACGCTGGCCGGGCGTGATGAAGCCTGGGTGCTGCGTACCGACAACGCGGCGACCTTGGCGGTTTCACTGCCGCGCACAGCGGAATTCGCGCTGTTGAAGGCGGCGTTTGGCGCTGGTGTGACGGTGCCGGAACCGCTTTATTTGTGTGAAGATACCGCCATTCTGGGCGCGCCGTTTTTCATCATGCGGCGCGTCCAGGGTATTGCTGCGGGGCATCGCGTGGTGAAAAGCGAGAGGCTCTGTGGTGGGCGGGATGAAGCCGTGCGGGCGCTTGGCCGCGAATTGGCGCGCATTCATCGCATCACGCCGCCGCGCGCGGATTTGGCGTTTTTGGGCGCGCCGCCCGATGATGCATGTTTGGCCTTCGTGGAAGAACAGCGCGCCGCGCTGGACCGGCAAGCGCTACCGCGCCCGATCTTGGAATGGGGCTTGCGGCATTTGGAACGCACCGCGCCGCCGCCTTTGCCGCCCGTGCTGAACCATAATGATTTTCGCACCGGCAATCTGATGGTGTCTGAAGCAGGCGTGACCGCCGTGCTGGATTGGGAGTTTGCCGCCTGGGGCGAACCGCATGCTGACCTCGGCTGGTTCTGCGCCAAATGCTGGCGCTTCGGCAGTGCTTACGAAGCAGGTGGCATTGGTGCGCGAGAGGCTTTCTATGCCGGTTATGCCGCAGAAGCCGGCCATGGCGTGGATACGGCGCGTGTAATCTGGTGGGAATTGGCTGCCCATATTCGCTGGGCCGTGATTGCGATTGATCAGGCGGCGCGGCATCTGTCGGGCAAGGAAACCAGCCTGGAATTGGCGCTGACTGGCCATATTGTGCCAGAGCTTGAATGGGAAATCCTGAACATGACGGGGGTGCCCGATGCAGCGTGAAGCCCCGGAAGGGCCGGGATTGCTCGCCACGGCGCGCGACGCGCTCTTGCAGGAGATTCTACCAAAACTTTCCGGCACGGATGCTTTCACCGCGCGCATGATTGCGAATGCCATGGCGATCGCGGCGCGAGAGGCTGCGCAGGATGAGGCTTGGGTAGCAGCGACGCGCGCCGCCATGCAGCGCCTGACGGGCGCGGCTGACACACCGGATCGTGCCCTTGCTGCTGCCATTCGCGCGGGCGCCTATGATCCAGGCAGCGCGCATCATGCTGAGGTGGCGGCGATGTTGCGTAAGGCAGCACGGATGCGCTGCGCCATCAGCGCGCCACGGGTTTTGGGAAAGGGCTGAAGCATGCAGGATGATTTGCCGAAAACCGCCGCCAATCATGTGCCGCTTTCGCCGGTTTCCTTCCTGCCGCGTGCAGCACATATCTGGGCCAAGCGTATCGCCATTATTCATGGTGCGCGACGCGTCACCTATGCGCAGTTTCTGGACCGCAGCCGGCGCTTGGCTTCTGCGCTACGTCAGGCGGGTGTAGCGCCAGGCGACGTGGTGGCCGCCCTTCTGCCGAATATCCCGGAAATGCTGGAAGCGCATTACGCCGTACCCATGGCGCATGCCGTGCTGTGTCCCATCAATACGCGCCTGGATGCGGCCACCGTGCGCTTCATCCTTGCCCATTCGGGCGCAAAAATCCTATTGCTGGACCGCGAATTCGCCGCGTTGGTGAATTCAGCCTTGGACAGGATGGAAAGCCCGCCGCGCATCATCATCATTGATGATCCCGAAGGCCCAGGCGGTGCGGCGATTGAGGCGACACCTTATGAGGAATTCATTGCGGGCGGTGACCCCAACTTTCCTGTGTCACCGCCAGCAGATGAATGGGCAGCGATTTCGCTTTCCTATACCTCTGGCACCACGGGCGATCCCAAGGGCGTGGTCGCGCATCATCGCGGCGCCTATCTGAATGCTTGCGGCAATGCGCTGTCCTTCGGTTTGAATGCACAGAGCGTCTATCTTTGGACGCTGCCCATGTTTCATTGCAATGGCTGGACCTATACCTGGGCGGTCACGCTGCAAGGCGGCACACATGTCTGCCTGCGCCGTGTGGAGCCCGCGCGGATTTTTGCCCTGATTGCCGAACATGGCGTGACGCATCTCTGCGCCGCGCCGGTGGTGCTGACCATGCTGATCCATGCGCCGGAAGATCAACGCCGAAGCTTTACCCATCGGGTTGGGATCGCGACTGGTGGTGCGGCGCCACCTTCGCCGGTGATCGCGGCGATGGAAACCCTCGGCTTCGATGTCACGCATCTTTACGGCCTGACGGAATGTTATGGCCCATCATTGCTATGCGCCTGGCAGCCCGGTTTGCATGAGCTGCCTTTGCCGGAAAAAGCCGCCTTCATGGCGCGGCAGGGGGTGGCCCTGCCGACGCTGGAAGAGGCCACCGTGATCAATACTGAAACGGGTGTGGCTGTGCCGGCTGATGGCGCGACGATTGGCGAGATTGCCATTCGCGGCAATACGGTGATGAAAGGCTATCTCCGCAATCCCAAGGCCAATGCAGCGGTTTTCGTGGATGGCTGGTTTCGCACCGGTGATCTGGGTGTGCTGCATCCGGATGGCTATATCGAAGTGAAGGACCGCGCCAAGGATATTGTGATCTCGGGCGGAGAGAATATCAGCAGCCTGGAAGTGGAAGAAGCGCTCTATCGCCATCCGGATATCATGGAAGCCGCCGTGGTGGCGCATCCCGATGAAAAATGGGGCGAGGTGCCGCATGCCTTCATCACGCTGAAGCCGGGGGCCGCAGAAAACCGCGATGGCATCATCACCTTCTGCCGCGCCAATCTGGCGGGGTATAAGGTGCCGCGGCACATCACCTTCGGCCCTTTGCCGAAAACCGCGACCGGCAAGATCCAGAAATTCGAATTGCGCGCCCGTGTGCGCGGTGGCTGAGGCATGATGACTGAGCTTCCCAAACCAGGCGCGCTGACCGGGCTTCGCGTGATTGATCTGACCCGCGTGGTGGCCGGCCCGCTTTGTGCGCAAATGCTGGGCGATTTGGGGGCGGAAATCGTCAAGCTTGAACGTCAGGGCAATGGTGATGATTTGCGCGCGCTTGGCCCGCCTTTCGTTGCCGGTAGTGATGACAGCACCTATTTCGTTTCGCTCAATAGGAACAAGCGCTCCCTCAGCCTGGATTTCACGCAGGCCGAGGGTGCCGCCATTCTGAAGCGCATCGTGGCGAAAGCGGATGTGCTGATTGAGAATTTCCGCACCGGTACGCTCGCGCGGTATGGCCTGGGCTATGAGGATTTGCGCGCCGTCAATCCGCGGCTGATCTATTGCTCCGTGACGGGCTTTGGACAGGATGGGCCTTACGCGCATCGCTCCGGCTATGATTTCGTGGCGCAAGCCATGGCCGGGCTGATGGAAGTCACCGGTGAGGCTGATGGCAAGCCAGGTGGCGGCCCGCAGCGTGTTGGCGTGCCGGTTGCGGATATGTTTACGGGCTTTGCCGCAACGGTTTCAATCCTGGCCGCGCTCCGCCATCGTGACCAGACCGGCGAAGGGCAATACTGCGAAGTCTCGCTCTATGAGACCATGGTGTCATTGATGCAGGCACCGATGGCATCCTGGCTCAATGCCGGCAAGCTGATGCAGCGCACCGGCAATGATGCGGTGGTGGCGGTGCCCTATGGCGTATTCCAGGGCTCGGATTCGAAATTCGTTATTGGTGTTTTGAATGACCGTGAGTTCGTCAGGCTTTCAGCGGCTCTTGGCCATCCTGAATGGGCGGAGGATGAGCGTTTTCGTCGCGCGCGTGACCGTGCGGCCAATCGCGATCTGCTGCTTGGCATGATGAATGATGTGCTGCGCCAAAGGCCAAGGGCTGAATGGTTAGCGATTTTGGAGGATGCCAAGATCACCTCCGGCCCCATCAATACGGCCGCCGATGTGGAAGCTGATCCGCATACCAAGGCGCGTGGCTTGATTGTGGAAGTGCCGCATCATGCCGGTGGGCGTGTGCGCGTGCCGGCCTCGCCACTGCATCTTACCGCGACGCCGGTGACCTATCGCTACGGTATTCCGGCACCCGGCGAGCATACGGATGCGGTGCTGCGCGAATTTGCGGATATGACAGCAGAAGAAATCGCCGCGGCGCGTGCCGCCGGCGTCTTGTAAGGGGGGTGCGCCATGGCTGGGCTTCGTTTTGATTTGCGTGATGCGCCCGATGGCGCCGCGGAACTCCGTACCGAAGTACGCGCATTTCTGGCGGAACATGCGCCGAATTTCACGCCGGAAATCCGCGCCCGATCCTGGATGGGGTTTGACCGTGATTTCACCCGCGCGGTCGGCGCCAAGGGTTGGATTGGCATGTGCTGGCCGCGCGAATTTGGCGGTGGTGAGAAAAGTTTTCTGGAACGCAATATCGTGCTGGAGGAAATGCTCGCCGCCGGTGCGCCCGTGGGCGCGCATTGGATCGGGGATCGGCAATCCGGCCCGCTGATCCTGCGGCTTGGGACGGAATACCAGAAGCGCCATTTCCTGCCACGCATCGCGCGTGGCGAATATGCGTTTTGCATTGGCTTGTCGGAACCTGATTCGGGCAGCGATTTGGCATCGCTCCGCACCAAGGCGGAAAAGGTGGATGGCGGCTGGAAGCTGAATGGGCGCAAGATTTGGACGACCTTCGGGCATCTTTGCGATTGGATGATTGCGCTGGTGCGGACTTCGCCGGCGCCGGAAGGGGGAGCACGGCATATCGGGCTTTCGCAAGTGCTGGTCAATTTGCGCGCGCCTGGTGTGCATATCCGCCCGATCCGCGATCTGGTGGGTGAGAAAGGTTTCAATGAAATCACCTTCGATGATGTGATGCTGCCGGAAGACGCATTGGTCGGCCAGGAAGGCGCGGGTTGGGCGCAGGCAACGAGCGAATTGGCGTTTGAACGTAGCGGGCCGGATCGGTATTTGTCATCGCACCCCTTGCTGGAAGCTGCGATGACGACGTTGAGGCAGGATGGCGCGGCGGCACCTGCGCTCGGCCGGCAAATCGCGCGGCTTTGGGCTTTGCGCAATATGTCGGTGGCGGTCGCTGGCATGTTGGAAGACGGGCAAGATCCCGTACGACAGGCCGCGCTGGTCAAGGATTTGGGCAATGATTTCGAACAGGCTTTGCCGAATGTGGTGCGTGATCTGATCGCGACGGAAGACATGCCAGAGGATATGCGCCGCATGCATGCCTATCTGACGCAGATCGTGCCGACTTTCTCTTTGCGCGGCGGCACGCGTGAAATCATGCGTGGCATTATCGCGCGCGAATTGGGGCTGCGCTGACATGGCAAGCGAAATCGCAACGGAACTTGCCGAACAGGCCGATCGCGCGCTGACGACTGCAGCGGATGTCGCGGTGCTGCGCGCGCTTGAAGCCGGCACCTGGCCCGCTGCCACTTGGGATGCCATGGCGGCACTTGGTCTGAATGGTGCGCTTGTGCCGGAAGAGGCGGGCGGTGTTGGGCTTGGCTTTGCGGATGTCGCGCCTTTGCTGGAAGTGCTGGGCCGCCACGCCGCGCCGATACCGCTGGCGGAAAGCATTTTTGGCAGCGCCCTACTGGCGGCTGCGGGTATCACGCCGCCTGAAGGCGCGTTGAGTTTCGGCGCGCGCCATGGTGCCATTCCCTGGGGGCGGCATGCGGGCCATGTCGCGCTGCTTGATGGCGCGCGTATCGCGCTTTACCCGGCGGTAGCGCTTGCCTGGGAAGAAGGCAGCAATATCGGCCATGAAGCGCGGGATCGCGCGCGCATTATCGGCACGCCCATCGCAGAAGCGGTCTTGCCCAATGGCTGGGGTGCGGAAGCGGGTTTGCTTTGCACTGCGCTGATGCGCTCGGCGCAGATTGCGGGCGCCATGCAGGCAGCACTGGCGCTGGCGGTGGATCACGCCAATACGCGCAAGCAATTCGGCCGGCCAATTGGTCGCTTCCAGGCTATTCAACAGCAGCTCGCCGTTTTTGCGGCAGAAACTTCCGCCGCTTCCGTTGCCGCTGCAGCGGCTGCGCGTGCCATTGATCGGCGCGGGTTGGCGGCGGCAGCGTTTGAAATCGGCTGCGCCAAGATCACGGTGGGTGAGGCCGCCACGCGCGGTGCCGCCATTGCGCATCAGGTTTTTGCCGCCATGGGGATTACGGAAGAACATCAGCTGCATCATTTCACGCGCAGGCTTTGGGCTTGGCGCGAAGAGGGTGGCAGCGAAGCCTTTTGGGCCAAGCGGATCGGGCAGGAAGCACAAGCGCTGCCTGGTGCGCTTTGGCCCTTCATCACTGCGCGCGAGGAGGAAATCGCCCCATGACCCCATTTCTGAATATCGAACGTGAAGGCGGCATCGTCATTTTCACGCTTAACCGGCCCGAAAAGCGCAATGCGATTTCAACGCGCGCGGAATGTGAGGAAGTGGAAACCGCCTGCCGCACCCTGTCGCGTGATGATAGCGTGCGCTGCGTGATCGTGACTGGTGCGGGTTCCGCCTTTTGCGCCGGCGGTGATCTGAAAGGCATGCGCGACAAGACGGGGATTACCGGCGGCGGTACAGGGGCGGAGATCCGCGAATCCTATCGTCGCGGTATTCAATTGATTCCACTCGCACTTTATGAATTGGATATTCCAACCATTGCCGCCGTGAATGGGCCGGCGATTGGTGCGGGGCTCGACCTTGCCCTCATGTGCGATATTCGCGTCGCCAGCGAAAAGGCACTATTTGCCGAAAGCTTCGTCAAGGTTGGTATCGTGCCAGGTGATGGCGGAGCCTATTTGCTGCCGAAAGTGGTTGGCATGTCTAAGGCTTTGGAATTGTCGCTGACGGGGGAAACCATTGGCCCAGCGGAGGCCCTGGCCTGCGGCATGGTTTCCAAAGTGGTCGCACCGGAAGCACTGCTGGATGCCGCACGCGCCATTGCCGCAAAAATCGCCGCCAATCCGCCGCAAGCGGTGCGGCTGACCAAGCGCCTGCTGCGGGAAAGCCAGCACACGCGGCTATCTACCCTGCTTGAAATGTCGGCAGCCTATCAGGCGCTGGCGCATGGCACGCGGGATCATCGCGAAGCGGTGGATGCCATGCTGGAAAAGCGCGCTCCAAGCTTTGAAGGACGGTGAAGATATGATGTAGGTCAAGGAAAAGTTCGGACCGAAGGCGCAAGAACCACCCGAAGCAGAAGGGACAGGATCATGACCTTACCGAACCAGAATTTCAGTGCCCAAGCCATCTGGGATTATGTGGACGGCAAGAAGCGTGCCGCCGAGGCCGCCGAGAGGGCCGAAGCGGCGGCGCGTCGCGAGGAACAGGAAAAGCTGCGCGAAGCCTTTGAGGCGCGAGAGATTGCACCCGATGCGCTGGATCGCATCGCGACCCTCGTGCGCCGCGCGGTGGATGCCGGCGAAAGGGAGGCGATGGTGATGCGCTTCCCATCCGAATGGTTGCCGGATCAGGGGCGGTCCATCACCAGCCATGACCCGGCCTGGCGCGAAAGACTGAGCGGCTTTCCGAAGCGCGCCTATGAATTCTATGAACGCGAATTGGCGCCGCGTGGCTTCCAGATCAAGGTACAAATCCTTGATTGGCCTGGCGGCATGCCAGGAGATGTCGGTTGGTTCATCACCTGGAAACGTCCGGAAGAAGATTAAGCTGCGCGGAACTTGACATTCATCAAGACAGCGGTTGACGATCCTGGCTATCCGGGCGTCATTCCTCGGGAGGAGGCTGAGATGCAGCTCTGTGAAATTCTCGTCAATCTGGACCCATCGCCGCGTGCGCAGGCCAGGCTTGATATCGCGGCGTCGCTCGCGCGCCAGCATGGCGCGCATCTGACCGCGTTGCAGGTGATTGATGTCGCAATCCCGGTCATGGCGATGGCTGATGGCGGCGGTGGTGGCGCAGTCATCGCTGAATTGATGGAACAGATGCGTCAATCAGCGCTTGCCGCCGGTGTGAAGCTGAAGGCAGCGTTTGAAGCAGCGCTCGCGCGCGAAGGCATCATGGGTGAATGGCGGCAGGTGGAAGGCACCACGCCGGAAATCCTCGCGCTGCATGGCCGCTATGCTGATCTTTTGGTGCTGGGGCAGGATGATCCGAAAAGCGATTCCGCTGGCCTGCTTGAAACCGTGTTGTTTGATTCAGGGCGCCCGGTGCTCGCCATTCCTTTTGCCGGTAATTTCAAAAGCATTGGCAAGCGTGTGCTGGTTGGCTGGAATGCCAGCCGCGAAGCAACACGTGCGCTGCATGATGCCCTGCCGCTGATCGCCAAGGCAGAAACAGCCACGGTTTTCCTGGCCAATCCCAAGCGCGGTCTGGATGGGCATGGTGAAGAACCCGGTGCCGATATCGCGCGGCATTTGGCGCGCCATGGGCTGAAGGTGGAAGTTGCCAAGGCAGTGGCAGAGGACGTCGCGGATTCAGCGCTGCTGCTTAATCACGCGAGTGACATGGGCGCAGATTTGCTGGTGATGGGCGCTTATGGCCATTCACGTTTGCGTGAATTCATTTTGGGTGGCGTCACGCGCAGCCTGTTGCGGGAAATGACGATACCCGTGCTGCTGTCACATTAAAGCTTCACGGCAGCCGGCGAAAAATCACGGATAGGTTATTCGCCGGCATCGCCTCAATCACCGGCGCAGCGAAACCTGCCGCACTGGCAAGATCAGCAACCGCTTCCAGATCACGCACGCCCCAGCGCGCATCCTGGGCGCGCAGGCTGGCATCAAATTCGGCATTGCTGGGCGCGGTGTAATCGCCCCCCTGTTTGAAGGGGCCATATAGGAACAGCATGCCATTCGGTGGTAGGATGCGCGCGGCACCCTGCATGAGCGCCGCCGTCGCTGCCCATGGCGCGATATGAATCATATTGATGCAGATAACCGCATCGGCCTTTTGTAGCGGCCAGGCATTGGCCATCACATCAAGGGTAAGCGGCGCCAATAGATTGGCCAGTCGCGCTTCCGCCCGCCACGCTGCGATGCTGGCAAGGGCCGCCGCATCAGGATCGCTCGGCTGAAAACGCAGCGCCGAGAAATGCGCGGCGAAATGCAGCGCGTGTTCTCCCGATCCGCTTGCAATTTCCAGCACAAGACCGGATGCCGGCAAATGGCGCGCCAGGACTTCGGTGATCGCGGCCTTGTTGCGGGCGACGGCGGGCGCAAAGCGGCGGGCGTCTTCTGACATCGGCTCACGCCGCGCGTGCGCGAAACCGCGCCAGAGTCCCGCCGCGCAGTACAGCGCTCGGCAGGCGCCGATCCAGAATGCGTTCCGCAAGCCTGCCCGCCTCCACCAGCGCTTCCAGATCAATGCCGGTTGCAATGCCAAGCTCGGCGCAGAGCAGCGCCAATTCCTCGGTCGCGATATTGCCAGGCGCGCCTGGCTGGCCGGCGAAGGGGCAGCCGCCAAGGCCACCGACTGCGGCATCAAAACGCGCGACCCCCATGCGCAGCCCCGCCATCGCATTGGCAATGCCAAGCCCGCGCGTGTCATGCAAATGCAGCGCAAGCCGCAATTCCGGCCAGCGATTGCGCACTTCGCCAATCACCGCCTCGATCTGGTGCGGATTGGCCCAGCCCATGGTATCGGCCAGCGTCAAATCACGAATGGTGACACCGGCTTCGCTTGCACCGGCTTCGCTTGCAATCGCCAAACCATCTTTCACTGCTGCCATCACCTGCGCTGGCGCAACATCGCCGGCGTAATTGCAGCCAAAGGCCGCCTGCAGCCCAATGCGCGTGACCGGCACGCCAGCCGCGATATGCGCCGCTGTTTGCTTGCGCATCGCCTCAATCTGCCCAGCGCGATCGCGATTCAGATTCTTCAGCGAAAACGCCTCAGACGCCGCAAGGCTGATGGACCCGAAAAGATGCAGCCGATCCTTGAAGGCCAAAGCGCGATCCAACCCAGCTGCGTTGAACCAGAGCGCGGTGTAGTGGATATCGGGATTGGGCCTGAAGCCCGCGACCACTGCTTCCGCGTCGGACCAGCCCGGCACCAGCCTGGGCGAGACAAAGGACGCCACCTGAATATGCCTGAGGCCGGTTGCCGAAAGCGCATCAATCAGCGCGATCTTGTCAGCGCTGGGGATGGGGTTCTTTTCGATCTGAAAACCCTCACGCGGGCCTTCCTCGGCAATCTCAACCTTGCGCGGCAAATCGGACATGAGCAGATTCCTTAGGCTGCGCGAACACTATCGCAGCAGCACGCGGCCGTGAATGCGGTGGCCTTCAGGCCGCGTCCTCACCCTCACCGGTGCCAAGGGCGGTCAGTGCGTCTTCATTCAGGATTTCAATGCCGCTTTGCCCATGCAGGCGGATCAGGTTGCGGCGACGGAAACTGGAAATGGCGCGGCTCACGGTTTCCAAGGTCAGGCCGAGGAATTCGCCAATATCGGCGCGCGTCGCCGGCAGATCAAAGACCGGTCCACGATGGCCACGGCGACGCTGCGCCTCCACCAATGAAAGCAGAAACGCCGCGACGCGCTCTTCCGCAGTGAAGCGGCCCAGCGCCATGATGTGTTCCTGGCTTTGCGCCAATTCCCGCGCGCAGAGGTCAAGAAAGCGGCGTTCCAGCAGCGGGTAGCGACGGAATAATTGTTCAAGTCGGCGGCGTTCCATGCGGCAGACCCGCCCGTCGGTCAGCATCTCGGCGCCGAAGGCGTGTTCCTCGCCAGGGGTAAAGCCCAGGATGTCGCCCGCGAAGCGGAAGCCGATCGCGGCCTGGCGGCCATCCGGCAATACGCGCATCAGACGCGCCGTGCCTTCCGTCAGCGTATAGACGTAACGCGCATCATCGCCCTGATGGAAAATCGGCGCGCGGGGCTTGAGCGCCACGCGCTCACTATCCGCAGCCATGTCATCCAGGGCGGCGGCATCCAGCGGCGCGCAAAGCCCAAGGGAGCGTGATCCGCATTTCACGCAGACATCGGCCTCGGCCCCAAGGCCATCCATCATCGAACGTGTGACATCAAGCGGAGTCATGTTTGCCTGCCGTCTTGCTTTGCCTTCATGCGCTGACCTTTTTAGCGGTCTACGCTTCTTTCTCATACTCGCCGCTTTTTTGCTTTTTATCAATAGAAATCCACCCAGGCAGCGCGAGGCTGGACAAAGCGTAACTGCGGGACAAGGCTGATCCCATGGGGGACCCAGCACCCCGGGGAGAATAACATGGCCATATCCGTCAAGGTTTGTGGCGCGGCGCGCACGGTGACCGGCTATTGCCTGCTGTTTGACACGGGCCACGCCCGGTTTCTGGTGGATTGCGGCATGTTCCAGGGGCCAAAGACGCTAAAATCCCTGAATTGGGAAGAATTTCCCTTCAACCCGCGTGATATTGATGCGGTTCTGCTGACCCATGCCCATATCGACCATTCCGGCCTGCTGCCCAAGCTGAGGGCCGCCGGCTTTCGGGGCGTGATCCACGCCACGGCTGCCACGGCAGATCTTTGCGCCGTTATGTTGCCGGATTCCGGCCATGTGCAGGAAATGGAGGTGGCGCAGCTCAATCGTCGCAACCGCCGCAAGGGGCGCGCCCCAGTATACCCGATTTACACGGTGGCGGATGCCGCGGCGGTGATCCCGGCCTTTCGCGCCACCCCGTTTGGGCGCTGGTTGGAACCCCTGCCGGGCGTGCGTGCGCGCTGGTGGAATGCGGGGCATATGCTGGGTTCGGCTTCCATCGAAATTGAAATCAGCAATGGCAAGGATGCGCCGGTGCGCGTGCTGGTCTCCGGCGATCTGGGCCCGGAATGTTCGGTGTTTCATCATGAAGCGGAAGCACCCGGCGCCGCGGATCACGTGTTCCTGGAAAGCACCTATGGCGATGAGGATCGGCCCTGCATTGATCACGCGGCACGGCGCGCGAAGCTGGCGGCCATTGTGCAGGCGGCGGCCAAGCCCAATGGTGTGCTGCTGATCCCCGCCTTCGCGGTGGAGCGGACGCAAGAGATTTGTTGGGATCTTGTGACGCTGATGCAGGCCGGTACCATCCCGGCGGTGCCGGTTTTCATGGACAGCCCGCTTGCGATCCGCGCGACAGAGGTGTTTTTGGAACATGCCGCGGCGCTGGAAAATGGCGATGCCATCAGCCGCGCCTTGCGTTCGCCATGGATCCGCCCGACCGAAAGTGGCGAAGCGAGCCGACGCATCGCGGAAGCCGAGGGGTTTCACATCATCATCGCGGGGTCAGGCATGTGCGATGCCGGGCGGATTCGGCATCATTTGAAGCGCTGGCTTTGGAACCCCAGCGCGACAGTGATGCTGACAGGCTATCAGGCGGAAGGCACGCTGGGGCGGCTATTGCAGGAAGGCAAGCGCGAAGTGCGTATCCAGGGCGAGACCATCCGGGTGGAGGCGCAGATCACCGAAATACGTGATTTCTCTGGCCATGCCGGTGCGGCGGAATTGATGCGCTGGCTAGCGGCGCGCGGGCGTGTTTCCGGGGGTGTGTTTCTGCTGCATGGCGAAGCGCCGGCGATGGAAGCGCTTGCGAAACGCTTGACCGAAGGTGGCATTGCCGCAGCAGATCAGGTGATCATGCCGGTGCTGGATGAGCGATGGACACTTCCACAGGGCGCGAGACCGCTACGCCAGGATACCAAGGGGCGGCGCGCAGATCCGGCGCGGAGCATGCGCCCCGATTGGCATAATCAACGCGCGGCACTGATGCTCGCGATTGAAAGCGCCACGGAAAAGGCGCGTGACGATGCCGCGCGGGAGGCCTTGCTGCACAAGCTGCGCGCGGTGCTGGAAGAAGGGTAGAGGCGCTCAGCTTCAGGCCTTGCGCTGTGATTTTCGCCAATTGAGGAAGAATACCGGCAACGCCAGCACGGCCCCGGTCAAGGTCATTGGGATATTTGGTGAGATCATCAAAAGCGCCGAAATCACCAGCACGGCCTGGGCGCCAAATCCCATATGGGTGAAGGCAAAACCTGTCATGCCAATGCCCAAGACCAGCACGCCAATCGCGCAGCTGATGGTGGTGAACAGGAAGTCACCCCAGGTGAAGCCATCCACCATGATCAGCATCACCGGTGAATAGGCAAAAACAAACGGTACGGTTGCCTTGGCAAGCCCGAGCCGAAAGGCGGTGATGCCCGTGCGAAACGGGTTTGAACCGGCTATGCCCGCCGCAGCATAGGCCGCAACACAGACAGGCGGCGTCAGGTCAGCGAGAATTCCGTAATAGAGAATGAAAAGATGCGCGGCCAGCGGCGGCACACCAAGCTGTTGCACAGCCGGTGCGGCAATCGCCGCCAGCACAATATAGAGCGCTGTCGTTGGAATGCCGCAGCCCATGACAATGCAGATAAGCGCTACAAAGACCAAAGTCAGGAACAGCGTCAGCCCCTTCATGGAGGCCATGCTGGCGGGTAGCATTTCAACAATGGGACGGAAGAATTCCGCCGTTTGCGCTGCTGCCTGCGTCACCATGAAGGAAATGCGAAAGCCCGCGCCGGTCAAGGTAACCACACCCACCACAATCCCAACGGCGGCTGCGGCAGCACCAACGGCCAGAGCGTAGCGAGAGCCGATATCAAACGCATCCCATAAATCGCGCAGCGTCAGGCGGTTTCGCGGATTGAGGAAACCAACCACGATGCAGGCCGTGATGCCGGTGAAAGCCGCGAGATAAGGCGTAAAGCCTTCGATGATGACGCCAACCAACAGCACCAAGGGAATGACCGTTGGCCATCCATTCTTGATGGTTGGCCAAAGCTTCGGAATTTCAGATTCCGGCATGCCGCGCAGACCAAGCCGCTTGGCTTCGAAATGCACCTGCACAAAAACGCCCCAGAAATGCATGAAGGCTGGAATCGCCGCGGCAATCAGCAAGGTTGTCAGAGGAATATTGAGGAATTCAATCATCACAAAGGCCGCCGCCCCCATGATGGGTGGCGTGATCTGCCCGCCCGCGCTCGCTGCCGCTTCCACCGCGCCGGCGAAATGCGGCTTATAGCCAATGCGTTTCATGGCAGGGATGGTGAGCGAGCCCGTCGTGACGGTATTCGCAATCGAAGAACCGCTGATACTGCCAAACATGGCAGAAGAAACCACCGCGACCTTGGCTGGCCCGCCCGGATAGCGCCCGGCCACAATCGCCGCCAGGTCAATGAAGAATTGCCCCAGCCCCATGCGCGTGGCCAGCACACCAAACAGCACGAAGTGAAAAACGAAGGTTGACACCACCTTGACCGGAATGCCGAAAATGCCTTCCTGCGTCAGATAGACATGGCTGATGAAGCCTTCCCAACTGGCCCCCGGATGCGCCAGTACGCCGCTCAGATGATTGCCGTAAAGCCCGTAGAGAATAAAAACAATCACAATGGCCGGCAGCACCCAGCCCATGGCGCGGCGTGTCGCTTCCAGCAGCAGCACCACCAGGATGGTGCCCATCACCATATCGGCGGTATTGGGCATGCCGATGCGGAAGGTCAGTTCATCAAAAATGATGGGCAGATAAAGACAGGCCGCAGCCACCAACAGCGCAAAACCCCAATCATAGAGCGGTATACCGCCAAAGCTGGGGCCGAAATGGCGCTTGGTGGGGAACATCAGGAAAATCAGTCCAAGCACGGCAGCGACATGGATCGCCTTATGCCAATGCTCGGTCAGGATGCCGAAACCCGCCGTATAGTAATGAAAGATCGAAAGGGCGACGAGCAGCGCCGGCACCAGCCGGGCGGCAAAACCTGACAGGTTCCGGAACTGCAATTCGCTATCATACTTCTTTTCAAGCTCGGCCGCGGCATCGAGGTCGAGCTTGGCTTGGGCGGCCGCGCCGCCATCATTCTTCACGGTCACGGCCCATTACCCTTTACTCAGCGCAGGATGCCGGCTTCCCGGTAGAAACGCTCAGCCCCCGGATGGAAGGGCACAACGCCACGGCCTTGCAGCGCATTTTCCTTGACAATCTCCTTGCCCTTGGCGTGGCCACGATCAAGCAGGCCGCGCGTCACATCAGACCAAAGGGCGCGCGTGACGTTATAGACAAGGTCTTCCGGCAGGCTGTCTCGCACCACCAGCACAGCACCCACAGTCAGCGTTGGCACATCCGCTTCCAGCCCTTCATAGGCGCTGCGCGGAATGATGCCCTGGCCATAGAAGGGGGCGCGTTCAATCACGCGCGCTGCCTGAGCGGGCGGAATAGGCAGGAAGCGGCAGCCGGTGCGGCTGCAAAATTCCGTGAAGGCCAGATCGGAAGA
>JADCFR010000398.1 GCA_020249415.1 Roseomonas sp.
CGCACCGCAGGCTGACGCGGCGCGCCGCCCCGGCCGCGTGGCTTGGCGCGCAGCACTTCGCCTTCTTCCGTGACCCAGGCCATGAAGCTGCCACTGACCGGCGGTTCCGTCGTCACGCCATCCGCAGCCATGCCATTGAAGCGCCAAACCTGAGTCGTCGCTCTTTCATCCCAAAGATAGCGCTTGGGCGATGAAAGCCCCGTTGCCCCTTCATTGCCGCGCGCCGCAGCAGAAAGCCGCACCGCTTCCGGGCCAATGCGCACCGGGCTCAGCCATTGAAAGGCATTGCCGCGCCCAGAACGGCGGCTCAGCGCATCCTTGCCGAAACTCGCGCGCGCGAATTCCACGCGACTTTCGAAGGGAAAGGCATAGCCCAATTCCGGCGCGCTCAAATCGCGCAGCTTCAGGGGATAGCTGTTGTTCAGATTAAGCCGGCTGTCGCGTTCATCTTCCACCAGAATGCCGCAGGTGCGCGCATTGCCAATATCCAGCACCAGATCAACATTGATCGGTTCATAGGATTTGCTGTTGGAAACAACATCCACCAGCTTCACGCGCGGCAGGATGCGTGCTTCGGCGATCAATTCCAGCAGCGTGATATAGCGCGCCCAATGTTCGCAGGCGCGTTGATCATCCTCAGGGCGCGGGCGCCGGCCAGTTGCGGCGCGCATTTCCTGCAAGACTTCCTCAAGCCATTGGATCAGCCAGGGTTCATTCATGAACCAGCTTGTCTGTTCCCGATCCGACACAAAGGTGAATTCCCCGGCGCGTTCGCTATCGGTCGGCGAAATCGCGGTATAGGGGCGGCCTTCTTCGCGCGCGCGCAACGCCGTATCGAAGGCCAGCACGGCGTGATGCGTATGGCCTTCCTCATCAGGTGCCGAAAGCGCCGAGACGCGAATACGCGCCCAATTGGTCGGCCCCTTGTCATAGACTTCCTGGCCTGAGGCACCCACCGCAGCCACGCGGAAATAGGGCAGCGGTAGCCAGCGCCCCAGGATGAATTCCAAAGCCTGGCCGCGACCGATCTGGTAGATTTCCTCATCCGGCGGGCTGCGGCCACTGATCGGGTCCAAGAGCGCGCCTTCGCCGTTTTCCGTGAGGCGCCGCAGATTAACCAAGCCGCCGCTCGCCGGATCGGCGCCGGGCGGCAGCGGCTGTTCCCAGAAGGAACGCGGCGCGCGCGGCAGGCGGTCCAGATTGAACCGGATGTCAATGAATTGCAGACCGGTCTGCGGCACCAGGCTGATGATCTGCGGCAGGCCCTGCATTCCCGAAAATCCTGAATTTAGAGTGTGCTTCGCTGCAATATGCCGCCCACCCCTGCCGGGCGCAACTTCAGGCGGGCAGCACCACCGGCTGCGGGTCCAGCCATTGCAGAAACCAGGACAGGCTGAAATGCAAATGCGGCCCGGTCACGCGCCCGGTCATGCCAATCGCGCCGATGCTTTGGCCCTGCGCGATGCCCTCACCCTCGCGTACCGAGACCTCGGACAGATGGGCGTAAAGCGAATTCACCCCATGGCCATGATCCAGCACGATCAATTTGCCAAAGAAATGGAATTCATCGGCCAGGGTGACGCGCCCGGCGGCAGAGGCCAGCACCGGCGTCCCGGTGGGGGCAGCGAAATCCAGCCCGTAATGGGGCTGGCGCGGCTGGCCGTTCAAAATCCTCTGGCTGCCAAATACGCCGGAAATCCGCCCAGGGGCGGGGCGGATAAAACCCTCGGCAAAGCCGGTCAGGGCGGTTTCAATGGCCCGGATTGCCGCCAGTTTTTCCCTTTCACGGGCAATGCGCGCCAGGGTTTCGGCATCTGGCGTCACCTGAGCGGGGGGCAGGCCGGAAATGCGCTCAGTCGGCCATTCGCGCTTGGCGATGTTCAACAAGCGGGTTTCTGCCGCGCCGCCGGGAGCTGTGATCAGCAGCCGCGCCTGCGCCGTATGGTCGCGCCCAAAACCGAAGGCAAATTGCCCGGCTGGCGAGACCCTAACCGCGCGGCCATCCAGCGCCAGCCTTGTCCCCGGCGCGGCTTGGCCCAGTACAAAGCCGCCCTGGGTCAGCGCGGCCTCATTCAACGTCACAGCACGGGCGGGTGCGGCCAGCAGCAGGGCAGGTGCGGCCAATAGCAGCCGACGAGGCAGGGCATTCATCACAAAAGGCGTCCTTGGCGCGTGCCATCCGCACTGACCGCCACTTCGCCATCGGCGAAGGTCAGGCGCAAGGGCTGGCCGGGGGCAATCGCACCCGCCGCCACCACGGGCGCGCCCTTGGCATCCCGCACCAGGGCAAAGCCCCGCGCCAAGACCGAGGTATAGGAAGCGCTTTCCAGCCGCGCGGAGAACCCTTCCAATTGCGTTCGCCGCTGCCGGAGCGTCGCCAGCACCGGCGCCGCCGAGAGCCGCGAGAGGCCAGGCGCCGCCGCCAAGCCATCCCGCCGCCGCGCCCAGGCGCTGCCAAGCCTGAGGCCGAGCGCTTCAACCGCCGCGCGCCGCGCCAGAATGCCTTCCCGAGGATGGGGAATGCGGAGCGCGCCAAGCCGTTGCGACCGCGCAGCGATGCTTGTGCCGGCAGCGCGCGGCAGTCTCTCACCCCAATCATCCAGGCGTTGCCGCGATTGCGCGAGCCGCGCCGGCACATCCGGCAAGCCACGTTCGGAGCGTACCAGTCGAAGCCGCGCGACATTCACCAAACCCGAAGCGGCCTGCCCCAAGCGCGCACCGGTTTGCATCAGCGCGGCGGAAAGCTCGGCCCGCGCCGGCACGGCAATCTCAGCGGCAGCGGTCGGCGTCGGTGCGCGGCGGTCAGACGCGTAATCAATCAGCGTCGTGTCGGTTTCATGCCCCACGGCGGAAATCAGCGGTATCGAACTTTCGGCCGCGGCGCGGATAACGATTTCCTCATTGAAGGCCATCAGGTCTTCAAGGCTGCCACCGCCGCGCGCCACAATCAGCACATCGGGGCGCGGCACGGCGCCGCCAGCTGGCAGGGCAGAAAAACCCCTGATGGCGGCGGCAATTTGTTCCGCCGCGCCCTGGCCCTGCACTGCGACCGGCCACAACAGGATGTGGCGCGGAAAGCGCCGTGCGATGGTGGTGCGAATATCCTGAATGACCGCGCCTTTTTCGCTGGTGATCACGCCAATCACGCGCGGCAAAACCGGCAAGGGGCGCTTGCGGGCCTCATCAAAAAGCCCTTCCTCCAAAAGGCGTTTGCGCAGCGCTTCAATCCGCGCCAGCAAGGCACCTTCGCCGGCATATTCCAGCCTTTCGATCACCAGCTGGTATTTGGACCGATCCGCATAGGTGGAAATCCGGCCCGTCGCGATCATCTCCACGCCGTTCTCCGGCAGGGCGCCGATATTGCGGAGCGAGCCTTTCCAGATGACGGCTTCGATCTTCGCTTCCTGATCCTTGAGCGACAAATAGATATGCCCGGAAGGATAGCGCTTCATTTCGGTGATTTCACCGCGCAGGCGAAGCCGCCCGAAAGCGCCTTCCAGCGTGCGGCGAATGGCGCCGGCCAGATCGGCGACGCCATATTCGGGGATGTTATTCGGCCGGGATTCGTCCATCGGCTAAAGCTAGCCGGGATCGGGGGCCGATGGAATCAGCCCCCTAAGGGCGAAGGCGCGCCTTATTCGCCCGCCACACCACTCCGCGCCACGGCTTGGGCCTGGGCGGCCAAGGCGCGTGCCATTTGGCTGAGCGCTTCCTGGTGCTTGTCATTGTCAATCAGCGCGAAATTCCGCGCGAGTTCCAGGCACATGCGCTGGCGCTGAGACATGGAAGGATCAACGCTTTCGGCTTTCAGACCCTCAAAAAACCAGGAAATCGGCACGCCCAGCACCTGCGCAATGCCGTAAAGCCGGCCGGCGGAAATGCGGTTCAGCCCGCGTTCATATTTATGCGCCTGCTGATAGGTCACGCCGATCATCTTGGCCAATTGCTGCTGCGACAGGCCAAGCATGGTGCGCCTTTCGCGAATGCGGGCCCCCACATGCTTATCGGCCGCATTGGCTCTTTGGGTGGAGACCACTTCGGCGATCCCGGTCTCACCCTGCCGGAAGGATTCCGCAATTTCGACCATGCTATCCATCAACCCGATCCCTCAGCGAGGCATCATGCCCCCTACTGAGCGCGGATTATGCGCGGCATAGATGATCAAGCGGTGAATAAGTGGCTCAAAAAAGCAACGCCATCAGCCCTTGTTGCGCGATTTCAGCGCCGCCAATTCGCCGCGCAATGTCTCAATCTCTTTCTTTAACGCCTCGGTTTCATCACTCGGCGTGTTTTCCTCGCGTCGCGCGAAAGGTGTGAACAGGCTCATTGCGCGTTCCATCATGGCGATGTTCTGTTTGCTGACTTCCTGCATGTTCGGAACGCTCGGCGGGAAGGGCATGAAGCCGCCCATGGTCTTGGTCAGCGTATCGCGCATCTGTTCCTGCTGCTGCGTGAAGGAAGCCATGGCCGCTTCCAGATAGCGCGGCACCAGCGATTGCAGATTATCGCCATAAAGCCCGATCAATTGCCGGAGGACCGAAGTGGGCAGCATATTCTGCCCCTTGCCTTCCTGTTCGACGATAATCTGCGTCAGCACGCTGCGGGTCAGGTCTTCGCCGGATTTGGCGTCATAGACCACGAAATCCCGGCCATCCCGGACCATGGCCGCCAGATCATCCAAAGTGACATAGGA
>JADCFR010000399.1 GCA_020249415.1 Roseomonas sp.
AGCAAGCTTGCTTAGCCTTGTCGCTTGATGCGTTATCAAAACGTAGCCTGACCACTTGAAAGTAGAAGACGAATCATGTTACTATTTTGCAACATAATTATGGTCTTGGGATTGTCTATTGGTGGCCTCCTTACGCTCGTGGGCGCATCCGCATCAGCGCAAGACTCCTATGCTTCGAAGACCATTCGCATCGTCGTTTCCTTCGCTTCTGGCGGTAGGGCTAGAGTCGGCTCTGGTCGTTAGGTTTGTGCCGCGTCTGGGGTGACACGGCTTGGTTTTGCGCGCCGCCGCCGCACCAACCTTGCGCACGCTGCGGGTATTTGCCCGCAGTCATCCAGTCGGGGGTTCAGGAAGCCGCGCCCCCTTTTGTCGTGAGCTTATCGTATTTTTTCTGCCCCAAGAGCGGCAACAATATTTCCTCATTATGCTCGCCGAGTTTCGGTGCCGGTCGCGCGAGTATCCCTGGTGTCGCGGAAAGCCGCGGCACCAGCCCATGCATGGGCAGCCAACCGCCTGGCATATCGGCGTCTGGCACTTCGATCAGCGCCTCCCGTTCAATCGCATAAGCATCGCCTTCCAGCATTTCGGTATCCATGATGGGGCCGATGGTGACACCAGCCTTATCGAAATGCGCGAGGTTTTCGGCCATGTCGCGTGCGCCGATGAAACTGCCGATGATGGCGTCAAGCTCCTGCCAGTTTTTCACGCGGGCTGGGTTATTGGCGAAGCGCGGGTCGGTGATCAGCGCCTCCTGCCCGATGGAGCGCAGCAGTTTCTCTGTCATGCCTTGCGTCGAAGCCGAAAGGCAGACCCAGCCGCCATCCTTGGTGCGATAGGCATTGCGCGGTGATGTATTGGTGCTGCGGCTGCCGGTGCGTGGCTTGCGTTGGCGCGTCAGGCGCCAATTCGCCACTTGCGGTTCCAGTACGCTGAACAGTGGCTCAAAGAGTGAGACATCAATCACCTGCCCTTGGCCGGTCGCTTCGGCGTGGCGCAGTGCGATCATGGCGGCGGCAGCGCCGTAAAGCCCGGCATAGGCATCGCCCATGAACATTGGCGGCAGGACGGGTTCGCGGTCTTCAAAACCATTAATGGCGGCGAAGCCGGAATAGCCCTCGACCAATGTGCCGAAGCCTGGCTTGTGGCGATAGGGACCGTCCTGTCCCCAGCCGGAAACCCGCGCGATCACCAGGCGTGGATTGGCGGCGAGCAGACTTACGGGATCAAGCCCCATGGCTTCCAGCACGCCGGGGCGGAAGCTTTCCACCAGCATGGCGGCGCCCTCTGTCAGGGCACGCACGGCGGCGATGCCCTCAGCGCTTTTCAAATCAAGGCAGACGCTCTTCTTGTTGCGGCAGATGGTCTTCCAACTGGTCTCGACGCCACCCACGCGCCAGGCGCGCAAGGTATCACCTTCGGGCGGTTCCACCTTGATCACTTCCGCGCCGTGATCAGCGAAAACCTTGGTCAGGATATTGCCGGCGACGAGGCGTGAGAGGTCAATGACGCGCAGGCCATCCATGGCGCCTTTGGCGGAGGGGTCGAAATTCTTGCGGTGCATGTCGGCCATGGGATCAGTCCAATTTGATATTGGCGGCGGCAGCGACTTCGCGCCAGCGCGCGAGTTCTACGCGCAGAAGCTCGGTAAAGGCTTGCGGTGTGGCAGGTGATGGGCGCGCCCCTTCGGTTTGCAGCAGCTTCGCCATTTCCGGATCGCCCAAGGCGGCATTGGCCTCCGCGTTCAGGCGCGAAAGGATCTCAGGCGGCAGGCCGCGCGGCGCGAAAAGCCCCCACCAGATATCGCTTCCATAATCAATGCCGGCTTCCTTGACGGTGGGGCCGGGGGGCGAGCCATCCGGCGCGCCTGGCGCGGTATAGGCCAAAAGCCGCACGCGGCCTTCACGGACAACACCGGCGGCGCTTGGCATGGTGGTGATCAGCACGGGGATATGGCCGGCCACCAAATCCGTCACGGCGGGCGGCATGCCGCGATAGGGCACGTGGTTCATTTTGATGCCGGCGCGCAGGCAAAAATATTCGGTGACGAAATGATTGATCCCGCCGGGGCCGGAGGAGCCATAGTCAATCGCGCCCGGCCTTTCGCGCGCCATGCGCACCAGGTCGGCGACGCTGCGTGCCGGAAAATCCGGATGCACCAGCACAATGAAGGGTGAGCGCGCGAGCAAGGCGACAGGCGTGAAATTCTCCAGAACACCCCAGGGCACGCGCTGCGTGATGGAGGTTGTGGCGAAGGAGGAGGATGAGACCATGAGCGTATAGCCATCCGCGGGTGCTTGCGCGACGGCGGTGGCGCCAATGGCACCGCCTGCACCGGCGCGATTGTCAATCACCACCGGCTGGCCGAGGCGCGCTTGCAAACGCTCTGCAAGCGGGCGGGCGACAACATCGTTGGAACCGCCGGGCGGGAAGGGCACCACGATGCGGACAGGCCGGGAGGGCCAGGGCGCCTGGGCAAGCGCCGGGGCGGCAAGCGGGCTTGTGGCGGCGGCCAGCAAAACGGCGCGGCGGGGCAGGGCAGGGGGCATGATTTGGTCTCCCGGAAGGCGATGGCGTCAGTTTTGCCCATTGTGGCGGTTCTGCGAAGCGGGCTTGCCCCTGTTCAGCAATGGCAGCATTGGCCATCATGCATTTTTCGGAGAGGGAATCCGGGTAGCGATGGCCAATGACAGGCCCTTCAGGGAGTGGCCCTTGGATCAGCTCGCCGAACATGCGGCGCAGCATAAGGGTGATCGTGTCCTGCTGTCCCAAATATTGATCGAAACGGAACGTCGCCCAGGCGCGCGCGCGAAGCTGATTGCGCGGCGGATTGAAAACTACCTCGCGAATGTGCTGACAAAGCTACCCGGACGCGGCGCGCCGGCGGAAGAAATGCGCCGCTATTTGGCGATTGCCGCGGAAGAAATCGCCGTGCTCCGCAAGCGCCTCGCGGATGCGGAGGCGGAACTCAAGCAACTCAAGGAAACGCCGGCAGATTCAAGCCAGCATGCGCGCGTCTATCTTGCGCCCAATGCGCCGCTTTGGCTGATTGTGGAGGTGCGCCGCGCGTTTCGCCGGCGCTATCACCCCGACAAACAGACCGATCCCGCAAAGCGCCAGAATGCCGAGGAAATCTTCAAGCGCGCCGAGGAGGTTTTTGAAAACCTCCAAGGGCGCGGGGAAGATTAGCCCTTCTTGCCGCTTACCCCAATGTCTTGGCAGCGGCCAATACTTCTGCCGCATGGGCTTCGGGCTTCACCTTGCGCCAGATTTTCACGATCTTGCCATCGGCGCCGACCAGAAAGCTCGAACGCTCCATGCCCATGTATTTCTTGCCATACATGGATTTTTCGACCCAAACGCCGTAGGCCTCGGCAGTCTTGTGCTCCGGGTCTGAGGCCAGCGGAAATTCCAGCCCGTATTTCTTGGCGAATTTTTCAATCGGCGGCATGGCGTCGGGCGACACGCCAATCACGGTCAGGCCAAGCTTGCCAAGCTGGGGCAGCGCTTCCTGCACGCCGCATGCCTGCTTGGTGCAGCCGGGCGTATCCGCCTTGGGGTAGAAGTACAGCAGATAGGGCTTGCCCTTGAGGCTGGCGGATGACACCTCCCGCCCGCCGCTCGCTGCCATTTTGAAGGCGGGTGCCTTTTTGCCTTCGGCCAATTCGCTCATGAAGAATTCCCCTGTTCCAGCCGGCCAAGCCGGGCTTCGAAAACCTGGCGCACCAAGGCTGCGCTCGCTTCCATCTGTGCGCGCAGCCCCGGAAGGTCAACGGGTGGCGAGGCGCAAAGCGGGCCTGCCACGCGCAGCACGGCGGAAGCTGCCGGTTCAGGCAAGGTGGCCTCGCGCCATGGGCCGAGCGTCAGGCGCAGAATGCCGCTGATGCCGCGCCAGAGCCGCTCAGCGGCGATCAGCGCTTCGGCTTCGCGGCTTTCCAGCGCGCCGATTTTTACCAGATTGGCAATGGCGATGCGCGTGGTGGTGGCCAGCACCTCTGGGTGGCGCGGCGCGTGGTGCAATTGCAGCGCCTGGGCGATGAATTCCACCTCCACCAGCCCACCAGGGCTTAGCTTCACATCCCATGGTCCATCGCCTGGCAATTCGCGCAGCATGCGCTGGCGCATGGCAAGCGCATCGGGAATCGCCGCCTTGGCCTTTTCCGGGTTGGAAAGTGCCGCGCGAATGGCCGCGCCAATGCGGCGTGACAGCGCAGGCGGCCCCGCCACCACGCGCGCACGCGTCAGCGCCATGCGTTCCCAGCTCCAGGCATCTTCCGCCTGATAGCGCTGGAAGGCACCAAGTGAGACCGCCACCGGCCCCTTCGATCCGGAAGGCCTGAGGCGCATATCCACCTCATATAATTTGCCCTCAGCGCCCGGCGCGGTGATGGCGCCGACCATCTGATGCGCGAGCCGCGTGAAATACTGGATGGTCGGCAAGGGGCGGATTGCGGGGGCGCCGCGCTTGGCCTTGGCCTCGCTGGCCTCCGCTTCCGCGGCGTGATCATACACCAGGATCAGATCAAGATCCGATCCCGGCAGCATTTCCCGTCCACCAAGCTTGCCAAGCGCGACCACGGCAAGCTGCCCGCCCTTTACCACGCCATGCCGTGCGGCGAATTCCGCGGTCACATGCGGCAGCAGGGATGAGATGGCGGCATCGGCCAAGGCGCTGCGTGCCTCGCCCGCCGCATCAGGGTCTATGGCGCCTTCAAGCGTGGCAGCATCAATGTCGAATTTGCCTTCTTGAACCAGGCGGCGAGACGCTTCCATCGCCTCTTCGAAATAGCGCGCTTCCTTGACCAGCGCCGGCAAGGCAGAGGCAGCGCTGCCAATACCGCCGCCTGCCCCCACCAGCAGCCCTTCCAGCGCTGCGGTGTGATGCGCCAAATGATCGGCCAATTGCGGTGCGGCGCCCAGAATGCCGGCCAAGCGTTCCAGCATGGGCGGGTTGCGATGCAATAGGCTCAAGACCTGTACGCCTGTGGTGAGCCGCCCGAATAACGCATCCAGGCGCATCAGCGCCGCATCCGGATCGCGCTGCTTGCCAAAGGCCGCGAGCAGGCTTGGCATCAGGGCGGTCAGCAATTCGCGCGCGCGTTCACTGCGAATGGCGCGCGCATGGCCATGATGCCAGCCGCGCACCGTGGCCGCGATACTGCCCGGATTGGCGTAGCCCATGGCGCGAAGGGTGGCGATGGTGGCGGGATCATCCTCAACCCCGGTGAAGACCAAATCTCCCTGCACGGCGTCGGCGGCGAGTGTCGGTTCGGCTTCAAACATGCGCCCGTAATGCTGCTCCACCCGGCGCAAATGATAGGCGAAATCCTCGGCAAAACTGACGCTGTCATGATAGCCAAGGAAGGAGGCGATGCGCGCAATCCCTTCCTCATCCTCCGGCAGCCGATGCGTCTGGCGATCCGCCACCATTTGCAGCCGATGTTCAAGGCGCCGCAGGAAACCATAGGCATCGGCAAGGTCTGCCGCCGCGCGACGTTCGATCTTGCCCGCGCCAGCAAGGGCAGAAAGCGCGCCGAGTGTGGTCGGGTCGCGCAGCGCGGGATCGCGCCCGCCCCAGATCAATTGCAGCACCTGCGCGGTGAATTCGATTTCGCGAATGCCGCCCCGGCCCAGTTTAACATCATGCCCGGCCAATTGCACCGTATCATGCGCGCCCTTCGCCCCCTTATGCGCATGGATTTGCCGCTTGATGGAATGGATATCCGCCACCGCCGCGAAATCCAGATAACGGCGCCAGACAAAGGGCCGGATTTCACGCAGGAAAGCATCCCCCGCCGCACGATCTGCAGCGACGGGCCGCGCCTTGATCATGGCAGCGCGTTCCCAATTCTGGCCCATGCTTTCGTAATAGGCGATGGCGGCGGGGATCGAGACCGCGAGTGGTGTCGCGGCAGGATCGGGCCTCAAGCGTAAATCGGTGCGAAAGACATAACCATCGGCGGTGCGTTCTTCCATCAGCCGCACCAGATCGCGCGCAATGCGCACATAAATCGCCTGGGCGCGATCCGGGTCCTGCACGGCGGCTGGATCGTAAAGCACCATCAGATCCACATCGGATGAGTAATTCAGCTCCCGCGCGCCAAGCTTGCCCATGCCAAGAATGACCAGGCCCGATTGGCGGCCGATGGATTTCGCATCCGTCCGGCTGCCACCTGTGTGGCGCAAATCACCCCGCGCTGCGGCATCGCGCAGCAAATGCGCGCAGGCGGTGTCTATGCTGAGCTCCGCCAATTCGGACAGCGCGCCGGTCACGCGGTCCAGCCCCCAAAGCCCGCGAATATCGGCAAGCCCCGCCACCAGCGCGCCCTGGCGCTTGGCCTGGCGGAGCAGCGCAGCCAAGGCCGGGCGCGCCGTGGCGGGATCCAGGCGCAGCAGCGGGTCTATGGCGCGGGCAAAAGCCTCATCCGGGCCACGCTCGGCCATGAAAAGCAGGGTGGCTCCCTCCCGCACCGCCAAATCGGCTAGATAGGGGCTATGACCACCAAGCGCTTCCAGTATCGCAGCACCCTCCGCGCTTTCGGCAAAGCGGCGTTCCGCTTCCCCCTTTTCGGCGAAATGCGCCTGGGCGAGGTGTGCGGCGGCCTTGTCGAATCCGCGGGGCAGGGGGAAAACTGCTGGGGCAAGGGTCATGGGGGCATAGGGAAAGAGTGAGGCGGGTCGCAGGTCAAGCGGGGCGAGGGCTGAAGCTGCTCGCCAGGGTCTGCCTGACCCTGGCGCTGCTGGCGGGGCTGGCGCTTGGCGGGGTGGTCTGGCGGCTGGAACAGGGGCCGGTCAGCCTGCCCTGGCTCGCCCGCAAGGCCGAGAGCCTGGCCAATCAGGCGCTGACCGATCAAAGCATTGGGATTGGCGCGGCGGAGATTTCCTGGGCGGGCTGGCGCGAAGGGCATCGTTCGCCGGTTGCAGTGCGGTTTTTCGATATAAGCCTGTCTGACAAGGAAGATGGGCTGATTGCCGTGCTGCCACGGGTGGATGCCTCGCTTTCCGCGGGCAGCCTGCTGCGCGGGCATATTGCATTGCGCGGGCTGGAATTGCGCGGGCTTGGATTACTCGCCAACCGGGACAAGGCGGGGGCGATCTCGCTCGGCTTGGCCGGCGCGCCAAAGGCTGAGGGCGCGGCACCGCCGGGCGCTGAGCTTGATGCCTTGGCCCAGATCATCACCGCCTGGCTGGCGCCGCCCACTGAGGAAACCGCACTTTCGCCCATCCGGCGCATCGCCCTTTTGGACACGAGGCTGGCGCTGTCTGATGCGGCTTCCGGGCGGATGGTAAGTGCCGAACTCGCCTCACTTGTTTTGCAGCGTCGTGCTGCCGGCGGCTTGGAATTGGCCGGGCGCGCCATGCTGGAATTGGCCGATCAGCGCATGCCGGTGGAGATTGCCGGCAGCCTGGACCGCGCCCTTTGGCGTGGGGAGGCATCGCTGACCGCGCGCGGCATTCGCCCTTCGGTATTGGCCCAGGCGAGCGTGGAATTGGCGCCCTTGGCCGCGCTGGACGCCGAGGCGGAAATCACCCTGATCGCGCGCTTCGCCGGGGCGCCGCGGCCGGATTTGTTGATGGGGCGGCTGCGCACCGGGGCCGGTATGCTGCATTTGCCCAATGGTCGCGGGGATTTGCCCTTCGCTTCGGTTTTGCTCGATGCGACCATGGCCGAAGATGTGGTGCGGGTGGAACGCCTGGCCTTCTCGCCCCAGCCATCGCCGCGCCCGGACGCTGGCCCGCCGCCGGTTATTCGTGCGAATGGCGAGGCCCGCTTGCAGGAGGGCATCTGGCAGACCGACGCTGAATTGAATTTGCGCGGGATGGATATTGCCGATCTGGCGCATTATTGGCCGCCAAGCATCGCGCCCAAGCAACGCGAATGGCTCGCCGAAAACCTGACCGCAGGCATGCTGCGCGAAGGCAATTGGCGAATTGCAGCGCGGATCGGCGCGGATGGCAATGGCGCTGAGGTCACTGCCCTTTCGGGCATGGCGCGGGCCGAGGGTGTCACGCTGCATTGGCTAAGGCCCATCCCGCCCTTTCAGAATGCGGTGGCGGAAGCGCGCTTTGCGCTTGATGGCATTGATATCTCGGTTGCCAGCGGCCAGCAGGCCGGCACCGCCCTTGTCACGGATGGCGCCACGGTGTCGATCAGCTTTGCGACCAGTCCCGAGACAGCGCGGATCGAAGCCAAGCTGCGCGGGCCGCTGGCGGATGCCTGGAGTATTGTGGGCCATCCACGGCTAAAGATTTTCGAGCGACGCCCGCCGCCGATCAATGACCCGACCGGCACGCTTGAGGCGGCAACACTGAAGCTGAGCTTTCCGTTGATCAAGGCCTTGGACATTGAACAGATTGACATTGACGCTCAATTTGAAGTGCGTGATTTGCGCATCCCGCGCCTTGCCTTTGACCGCGATTTGGAACGCGGTGTTGCCTCGTTCTCACTCCGCAATGTCGGGCTGACCGCCACCGGCACCGGCGTGCTTGGTGATATTGAAGCGCGCATCCGGCATGAGACGGATTTCAGACCTGGTGCGGCGACGGATATCGTCACACGCGAAATCATCTCCGCCCGCGCTGACGCAGCGCAATTGGCCGCGCTTGGCCTGGATGGAAGGCCATTGCTGGAAGGGCCGGTGCAGCTTGATCTGCGCAATGAAACGCGCCGGAACGGTCAGGCAAGGCTGGCTGTGCGGGCAGATTTGCGCGCCGCAACGCTGAGACTTGAGCCGCTCGCCTGGGCCAAACCACCCGGCACCACCGGGAGTGCTGAAGCCATGGTGCTGATGCAGGCCGGTCAGGTGACGTTGATTGAAAGCTTCCGCATCGAAACGCCGGATGCGCTGATACGTGGCCGCGCCAATGAGCTGCGCCAGAATGTGCCACAACGTATCGAGTTGACGAGCGTGAGCCTGGGGCGGTCGCGCTTGACGGGTGAGTTGCGCCCGCCTGCGACCCGCGGCGGCGGGCAATGGGTGATCAATTTGCGCGGACCGGTTTTGGATTTGGCGCCGTCACTTGCTTCGCATACCGTAGCTGACAAGCCCGTCGAGGAAGGTGCTGCCGCGCGGCTGGAAGCGCGCTTTGATCGCGTGTTGCTGCCGCATGGCAAGGAAATCGCGGGGCTTGAGGCGCAGCTCCAGATCAATGCCTTGGGCGTCACGCGGCAGGCCAATATTACCGCGCGCCTGCCAGGGCGTGGCAGTTTTACCGCGAGTATTACGCCAGAGGGTCAACGCCGCGCCTTGAACCTCACCAGCGATAATGGCGGCGAATTGCTGCGCGCCTTTGATGTGCTGAAGACCATTCAGGGTGGCAAGCTGACCGTTGCCGGCAGCTATCAACACTCCCGCCCCGGCGCGACGCTTACCGGCGATGCCGTGCTGGAAGAATTTGCGGTGCGTGATGCGCCTGGGCTCGGCAAGCTATTACAGGCCATGACGCTTTACGGCCTGGTGGATGCGCTGAGCGGCCCAGGGCTCAATTTCACCCGCGCCACCATCCCCTTCAGCCTGAGCCCGGATGCCCTGGTATTGCAGGATGCGCGCGCGTTTTCGTCCTCACTCGGCCTGACGGCCAAGGGGCGCATTGATCGCGCGCAGGATACGCTCGACCTGGAGGGCACCATTGTGCCGGCCTATATTTTCAATACGCTGCTGGGGCGCATTCCGATTTTCGGGCGGCTGTTCAGCCCGGAAGAAGGCGGGGGGCTATTTGCCGTTTCCTATCGCATGCGCGGGCCGCTC
>JADCFR010000004.1 GCA_020249415.1 Roseomonas sp.
CTGCACGGATGAAGTGGCCGGCGCGATGATGAAGGAAATTCAGCGCCAGGAAATCGGCAAGCCGACCAATAGCGTTTGGATGATGAGCCATTCTGGCGCGCGCGGTTCGCCCGCGCAAATGCGCCAGCTTGCCGGCATGCGCGGCCTGATGGCGAAGCCTTCGGGTGAAATCATCGAACAGCCGATCATCGCCAACTTCAAGGAAGGGCTTTCGGTGCTGGAGTATTTCAACTCCACCCATGGCGCCCGCAAAGGCTTGGCCGATACCGCGCTCAAGACCGCCAATTCAGGCTATCTGACGCGGCGTCTGGTGGATGTGGCGCAGGATTGCATCATTGTGGAGCCCGATTGCGGCACCGAACGTGGGCTTTCCGTTCGCGCGGCGATGGATGGCGCGGAAGTGGTGTCCTCGCTTTCCGAACGCATCCTGGGCCGTACCGCGCAGGAAGATGTGGCCGATCCGGAAACGGGTGAGATCATCGTCGCGCGTCATCAGTTGATTGATGAGGTACAGGCGGAGCGCATCGAAAAATCCGGCGTGGAGCAGGTGAAGATCCGCTCCGTGCTCACCTGCGATGCGCGCCAGGGCGTGTGCGGCCTATGCTATGGCCGTGACCTTGCGCGTGGTACGCCGGTCAATATCGGTGAGGCGGTTGGCGTAATCGCCGCGCAATCCATCGGTGAACCTGGCACGCAGCTCACGATGCGCACCTTCCATATCGGTGGCGCGGCGCAGCGTGGCGCGGAACAGAGCGCGGTGGAAGCCGCATCTGAAGGCACCATCAAAATCCTCAATCGGGTGGTGGTGGCCAATAGCCAAAACCAGCCGATTGTGATGAGCCGCAATTGCGAAATCGCGTTGTATGACGCGCAGGGTCGTGAGCGGTCGCGTCAGCGTGTGCCTTATGGTGCGCGTCTGATTGCAGAAGATGGTGTGCAGGTCACGCGCGGGCAGAAGCTCGCCGAATGGGACCCCTTCACCCTGCCGATCATCACCGAACGCAATGGCCGCGTTGAATGCGCCGATCTGATCGAGAATGTGACGCAGGTTGACCGTGTTGACGAAGTGACGGGCCTGTCCTTCCGCGAAGTCGTGGAATACAAGGCGCCCGGCAAGGCCGCTGATCTCCGCCCGCGCCTTATTTTGCGTGATGAGGCCGGCAATGTGGTGAAGCGTGAAAACGGCACGGAAGCGATCTACTTCTTGACGCCGGGCACGATTCTCTCGGTGGAAAATAACGCGACTGTCGCTGCCGGTGATGTGCTGGCGCGCCTGCCGCGTGAAAGCTCCAAGACGCGCGATATTACGGGCGGTCTGCCGCGCGTCGCTGAATTGTTCGAAGCGCGCCGGCCGAAGGATCATGCGATCATCAGCGAAGTTGATGGCCGCGTGGAATTCGGCAAGGACTACAAGGCGAAGCGCCGCATCCTGGTGGTGCCGGAACAGGTGGGTGATGAACCGCCCGTGCCGCGCGAATACCTGGTGCCCAAGGGCAAGCACGTCTCCGTGCAGGAAGGCGACTATGTGAAGAAGGGTGATCCGCTGGTGGATGGCCCCCGCGTTCCGCATGACATTCTGCGCGTGCTGGGTGTTGAAAAGCTGGCCGATTACCTGGTGGACCAGATTCAGGAGGTCTATCGGCTTCAGGGCGTGAAGATCAACGACAAGCATATTGAAGTGATCGTGCGCCAGATGCTGCAGAAGGTTGAGGTCACCGATCCGGGCGACACCACCTATCTGATCGGCGAACAGGTGGACCGCATCGAATTCGAGATTGAGAATGAGAAGCGGATCGCCGCCAAGGAACGCCCAGCGGTGGCTGAGCCGGTGCTGCAGGGCATCACCAAGGCGTCCTTGCAGACCGGGTCCTTCATCTCCGCGGCGTCCTTCCAGGAAACGACCCGGGTGCTGACGGAAGCCGCGACGGCGGGCAAGGTGGATTACCTGGCCGGCCTCAAGGAAAATGTCATCGTCGGGCGCCTGATCCCGGCTGGGACGGGTTCTGTGATGAACCGCCTGCGGGCCTTGGCCGCGCAGCGGGATCGGGGGCGCCTGGCAGCCGCTTCACCGGCTTTGCCGGAACCGAAGGCGGCCGAATAAGGCGCGCTTGGCTGGCGCCGTTGAAGGGGGTGAAATTCGCTGTGGAAACAGGTCGAATTATCCCCTTCCAAGCGGTGAACGGCGCTTGACTTGAACCGGGGCGGGACGTAAAAGGCCGCTCCTTACGCGACTCCCCGTTGGGGGAATTGCTGAATTTGGACCCAAAGCTGCGCCGCCGGCGCCGCCTCCTTTCAGGGGGCTGAGGCCGGCAGCCGATTGGAAGCCCGGAGGGCACGATAAGTCGTGCCGTGCCGGGCATTACCTTTTGGCGGGGCTGAAGGTCTTTTGGATGGTATCTGAAGGGGCGTCATGCCGACGATCAACCAACTCATCGCCCAAGGGCGTGAGACGAAGCCAGACCGGAACAAGGTTCCGGCCCTGAAGGGCAGCCCGCAAAAGCGCGGCGTTTGCACGCGCGTCTACACGACCACGCCGAAGAAGCCGAACTCCGCGCTGCGCAAGGTCGCGAAGGTGCGTCTGACGAACGGCTTTGAAGTCGTGAGCTATATTCCTGGCGAAGGTCACAATCTGCAGGAACACTCGGTGGTGCTGATCCGCGGTGGCCGCGTGAAGGACCTTCCGGGCGTTCGCTACCACATCCTGCGCGGCGTGCTGGATACCCAGGGCATCGCGAAGCGCCGCAAGCGTCGTTCGCTTTACGGCGCAAAGCGTCCGAAGTGAGGGGTTGAACCATGTCGCGTCGTCACCGCGCTGAAAAGCGTGAGGTTCTGCCGGATCCAAAATTCGGCGATATCGTTCTCAGCCGCTTCATGAATGTGCTCATGTATGACGGGAAGAAGAGCGTTGCCGAATCCATCGTCTACGCGGCGATGGATACGCTGAAGAAGAAGGGCGGGCCCAATAGCGACCCGCTGCGTCTGTTCCATGAGGCGATGGATAATGTGAAGCCCGCCGTGGAAGTGCGCAGCCGTCGCGTTGGTGGCGCCACCTATCAGGTTCCCGTCGAAGTCCGTGCGGAACGTCGCCAGGCTCTGGCGATCCGCTGGCTTATCGAAAGCGCGCGCAAGCGCGGTGAGAATACCATGGAAGAGCGTCTATCGGCTGAGCTGATGGATGCAGCGAATAATCGCGGCTCTGCCGTGAAGAAGCGCGAAGACACGCACCGGATGGCTGAAGCCAACAAGGCCTTCAGCCACTACCGCTGGTAAGCAACCCCCGATCTGGAATCACGAACATGGCCAAAGCGAAATTTGAGCGGAACAAGCCGCATTGCAACATCGGGACGATCGGGCATGTGGACCATGGCAAGACGTCGCTGACGGCGGCGATCACCAAGGTTCTGGCGAAGGCGGGTGGGGCGACCTTCACGGCCTATGATCAGATTGAC
>JADCFR010000040.1 GCA_020249415.1 Roseomonas sp.
ACAATGCGATCAGCCCCGTGGCGGTGGCGGCCAAGGGAATACAATCCCCGGTTGCAGGCCAGGCCGATATCCTGCTGGTGCCGGATTTGGAGGCGGGGAATATGCTTGCCAAGCAATTGGCTTATCTCGGGGGGGCGGAATCCGCCGGGATTGTGTTGGGCTTGCGCGTGCCGATGGCGCTGACCAGCCGGGCGGATAATGCCATGGCGCGGCTGGCCTCGGCGGCTTTGCTGCGCCTGATGGCGCCTGTGTGACGCCGAGTAGTCCCGGTTTGCAGATTCCCTTTCAGTAACGGGCGAGATGGGCTAGAAGCCTGTCATGAGCATCCTTCGCCATCTGCCCCAATTTCCCCGCAATGCCCTGCTGCTGCCGCTGGCCCTGGTGGTTGCCGCCTGCGGTGCTGACTCCTCCCAGGTGCGCGAAGTGGAGCGCGACGAATACAATACCGGCAGCCGGCGCGAACAATTGCTGCGCGCGACCTCGGCGGCGGGCACATCAGGCGGTATCACGATTTTCGGTGGCGGCACGGAAAAAGGTCAGGAGAGTGGCTCTGGCGGCGGTGGGCTCGGCGTGAATGCCTTTCTCTGGCGCGCCACGCTCGATACGCTCTCCTTCATGCCGCTGGCCTCTGCCGATCCTTTTGGCGGTGTGATCATCACGGATTGGCATGCGCCGGGTGGCGTTTCCAATGAGCGTTTCAAGGCAACCGCCTTTGTGCTTGGGCGGCAATTGCGCTCTGACGGTGTGCGGATTTCGGTGTTTCGCCAGGTGCGTGGCCCAGGCGGTTGGGTGGATGCGCCGGTCAGCACCGCGACGGCTGCAGAATTGGAAGACAAGGTGCTGACGCGCGCACGTGAGTTGCGGAGTCAATCAGCCGGGCGCTGAACATTTTCTGAGCCGCCAAGAGAGTTCGCTCGGCTTGCAGGTGCTCTGGAGCGCATTGGCGCGCATCAATCGCCCACCACACTCAAGCTACTCGGCGGAATAACGACAACCCCCGGCACATTCAATGTCGCCGGCGTCGCAAGCGGTGCCCATAACACGGGATTTCCGGTGGATTGCGCGTCAAAGACACCGATATGGGTCAAGGTGCCGGGTGCCGCCGTGAAGGTGAAGCGCGCTTCGGTCACATTGGTCTGCGTCCCGGTGCCGAAAAACGTCACGGGCTGCCGGGCATAGCCGGTACCGTTCGGTTCACCTGTTACACCGGTCGCGTCTGACCCACCGGTGCCGAGCGCAACAAAGGCGCCTGCAGGCAAGGTGGGGCGACGACCAATGGCAGAGCGGCAGAGCAGATTCTTGGCGTAGTCCGTCAGGGAGGTCATGCGATTATTCCTGTGGGTATCGGTTTGAATGAGTGCCTGAACCGCAAGCCCAATGGCTCAGCCCCGCGGTTCAGACATGTGACAAGGGTAGCGCGGATCAGGAAACCACTGCGCCATCCGGCCAGCGCCATGCCGCGCCATCGCTAATGGCCAGGCGCTTATTGGCGGTACCGTCCGAGACATAGATCATGCAGCGCGGATAGGTCGCCGCCGGGGGCAAGGTGGCGACCGTATAGGGCGGCAATTGCAAGGGTGAGCCAGCCTGCACCGGACCGGTTCCCTTGCCCAAAAGCAAGAGCGCAACATTCGCATCCGTGCCCTGCGCCGTGACTTGCGGCGGCGCACCGGCGGCGGCGCCATTGATGCGCACGAAATTGACCGGGGTTGCGACCGCATTGACCTCAAAGGCCAGACTGCCACGGCTGTTGAACCGCACCGGGGCGATATTCTTGGCCGAAATCTGGACAGGAATATTGGCATCCGTACCGGTGGCGGAGATTGTTGGCGTGCCCCCGGCAATGCTGCTGGATAGGGTGAATTGATTGACGCTGCCGGCTGGCGTGGTGACGGTGAGTGCATTCGCACCCGCAGCGCCGCCAATGCTTGTGGTGCCGGGGGTGACGCGCATCAATTCCGCGCCACCAATACTGAGCACCAGATTGCCCGCACTGGGTTGGGAAATGCCGGTATCCAGCCCGCCCACCATCAGGCCCGGCCGATCAATCCGGCCCGCTGGCGCGGCTGAGGCCACAAAGCCATTTGTGCTGCCATTGATCAGCGGCCCAGCATTGCCATTGCCAAGCAAGGCTGGTGAGCCAAGATAGACTTGGTTCGGCGTTCCAGCGCCGACATTCGCCAGATGGATGGCGGCTGAGCCATCATTCAGGCGATTGAAGTATTCCGCCCTGAAGGCAAAAATATCCAGACGGTTATTGCTGCCATTGACGCGGATGGCGTTGCTTTCGGCCACATCTACCCGAAGGTTGCCGATTTGCACGCGGGCATTATTGCCATCAATCAGGATACCCACCGCCCCCGCTACCGGCACCGGCGCGCCGGCGGTGAAAAGCTCAGCCTGGGTGGTGATATTGGCGATGCGGCCTTCCACATCATTGCCATCAATCCACACGCCGTATTTGGAGAAGTCGGCATAGATATTGCTGCCGTAGAATTTTGTCGTCGTCCCTGAGGCAGAGGCACTGAAGCGCAGCGTGGAGCGTGCGCCAAGGACAAAGATGTCATCCAGGAAAACGCCGTCCACCTTGCGGAAGACCAAAGCATCCTGATTATTCTGCTGCCAGGTGATCACATGCCCATTGGCGTTATTGAAGCTCCAGAAATGCACATGTTCCAGCCGGCAGATATCAAGGCAGCGATCCACTTCAACGCCGCGGGTGAAAACCTGACCGCGCAGGCGCTTGATGCTCATGCGGCCGGAATTGTCGCACCAGATGCCGCGATTGACCGCGACAAGGAAGACATTCTCGAAATCCACGGCACCAAAACAATCCTGCACGCGGAAAACATAGTCGTAATCCGTGGGCGTCCAGGAAGCGTTATAGGATTGGCTGTGCAATTGCCGCACCGCGATGTCCCGCACCATGGAACCGCGTGCCAAGAGGCCTGAAAAGGTGAAAGGGGTAAAGCCTGTCTGGTCTATTTTGAACCAGGTGCCATTTGCCTCATTGGGCCCTTCGGTAAAGCCGGCCCCTTGCAAGGTGACGGTAACGCCATCAATGACGATTGGGCTGGCGATCCGATAGATCCGGGCGCCGAATTGCAGCACGCCGCCGCCAGCAAGCTTCAGCGCATTGATCGCGGCCTGGATCGCGGGGGCGTCATTGGTGGTGCCATTACCGACCGCGCCGAAATCCCGCACATGCGCCGGGCGATCGGCAAGAACGCCAGCGCGTAGCTGCGCCAGGCTGGCCCGCCTGGTGGCAAGGCTGTTGCCATTGGTCTGCACCAAAGGCAGGATATCGGCGTCGGCAGTGGCGGAAACGCTGGGCAGCGCGCTGATTTTTGAATCGGACATGGAGAGCCTTTTCGTGGTTGATCCGATCATGCCGGGTGCGGCGACCTGACATGCGGTGATGGAAGGGATTGTCGCGAAACCTTTCAGAACAGCAGCAATTGGCCGTCAGTCTCAAGCAGCAGAGCGCGGCCTTCTTCGGTCAGCAGGCGCGGCGGGGCGCCGATGGCAAAAGGCGGAGAGGTAATGCTATGCGCCGTATCGGCAGCATTGCGCGCCAGGATGCGATAGCCGCCGCCAGAGGCTTGCGCCGCAAAAAGCGTTGTGGCGCGCGCGGCACTGACGGCGGCGTTTTGCGTCGCCAGAACGGCCCCGCCCGCATTGAGAAGCTGGAAGGTCAGATTGGCGATATTGCCAAGGATACTGGCGCCGACGGGGATCGAGGCACCGGGCTCAATCGCCTCTGGCATCGGATCCAGGATAATGGCGCGCGTCTGCGGGTTTGCGGCCAGGGTGATTTTGAAGGGCAAATTGCCGGAACGGCGCAGTTCCGGCGGCGCGCCAGCGGTATCGAGCGTGAGGCCCGAACCGGTGAGGCTGCCGGCACGGATCGGCAGCATGATGGTCGCATCCGCGGTTTGCGCCATGACGATATCGCCAGCGCGCATTTGATTGCTGGCCGGCGCGAAGTAATCAGCCGCCTGCACGACCTCTCGGCTATCGGTGGTGCGGTAATGCCATAGGGTGAAGCCATTCGCGGCGCTCAGCACCGTGAGATTGGTGGCGATGAAGGGCATGGACGCTCCTGCACGCTGCCAGGCAGCCGGGCGCGCGCCCGGCTGGTGGCAAGCTTGGGGTGAAGGTTCGGGGAGAAGGGGGAGCTTTGGGCGCAATTCGGCCCTTGACGGGGCTCAGATAGAGGAACAAAAGCCTATTGTCAAGGAAAAAAGACGGCACCCAGGAAACTTCTTCCGCCCCTCAAGATCGCGCTGATTTCCGCTACAAGAAATGCTTCGCCTGCGGAGCCCCTGCCCATGATCCTTCGCCTGATTGCCTTCCTTGCCCTGCTGCTGCCTGGCATCGCTGCCGCGCAGGAACGTGTGGTGAATGTCTATAATTGGTCGGATTACATAGACCCCTATGCGGTGCAGCGCTTCACGCGGGAGACCGGCATCCGTGTGCGTTATGATGTCTATGACAGTCTGGAAACGCTGGAAGGCAAGCTTTCCGCCGGGCGTTCGGGCTATGACGTGATTGTTCCGACCAGTGAACCAAGCTTCGCGCGGCTGCTGCGCGCCGGGGCACTTGCGCCGCTTGATCGCGCGCGCATTCCGAATTGGCGCAATCTTGACCCGACATTGATGGCGCGTGTGGCGGAGATTGATCCTGGCAATCGCCATGGCGCGATTTATCTTTGGGGTACGGTTGGCCTTGGACTTCGGCTGGATCGCATCAGGGCCATTGCGCCTGACATGGCGCTGGATGGCTTTGATGTCTTGTTCAAGCCGGAAAACGCCGCGCGGCTCGCGCGCTGCGGCATTATGGTGATGGATAGCGCGACCGATGTGCTGCCTTCCGTGCTGCGCTGGGCGGGGCGTGATCCAAATGCGCATAGTCTTGAAGATTTGCGCGTGGCCGAACAGGCGCTGATGGGCATTCGGCGCCATGTGCGCGCCATCATCCCCTCTGGCGCCATTCTGGATGCGCTGGCGAATGGGGAAGCCTGCGTGGCGCTGACCTATTCCGGTGATGTGATCCAGGCGCAGGCGCGCGCGCAGGAAGCCGGGCGCGGTGTGCAGATTGGCTATGTGGCGCCACGCCAGGGCGCGCAGCTTTGGTTTGACATGCTGGCGATCCCTGCCGATGCGCCGAATAAGGAAGCCGCGCATGACTTCATCAATTTCCTGCTGCGGCCTGATGTGATGGCCGGCATCACCAATCAGGTGCGCTATCCCAATGCCGTGCCGGCATCACTTGCCGCGGTGGATGTGGCGGTGCGCGAAGACCGCAATGTCTATCCGGATGAGGCGATGCTGGCGGCAAGTTTTGTGGCCAGCACCCCGCCGCGCGAGATCGAACGCGCGCGCAGCCGGCTTTGGGCGCGCTTCAAGGCGGGCCGCTGAACCGGTGCTGATCGCGACCGCGCTGGAAAAGCGCTTCGGCGCGGTGCGTGCGCTCGCGGGGCTTGATCTGGCGATCAATGCTGGCGAGTTCTTCGCGCTGCTTGGCGGGTCGGGTTCCGGCAAATCAACGCTGCTGAGGGTGCTGGCGGGGTTTGAGGCGCCGGATGCTGGTGCGCTGACACTCGACGGGCAGGATTTGCTGCCCGTGCCGCCCTGGGCGCGGCCCATCAATATGATGTTCCAATCCTATGCGCTGTTTCCGCATATGCATGTGGCTGACAATATCGCTTATGGGCTGAAGCGTGCTGGCGTGGCCGCGGAAGAACGCCGCAGCCGCATTGCCGCAGTGCTTGATCTGGTGGGGTTGCAGGGGCTGGAAACGCGCAAACCGCAGCAGCTTTCCGGCGGGCAGAAGCAGCGCGTGGCTCTCGCGCGCAGCCTGGTCATGCGCCCGCGCTTGCTGCTGCTGGATGAACCCATGGCGGCGCTGGATGCGGGCTTGCGTGAACGCACGGGCCTTGAACTGCGCGCCCTGCAACGCAAGACCGGTGCGGCCTTCATCATGGTCACGCATGACCAGCAGGAAGCACTCGCCCTCGCGGATCGGGTTGCCGT
>JADCFR010000400.1 GCA_020249415.1 Roseomonas sp.
ATCATGCCCCGTGGTCAGCACGCGGATATTGGCGCCAACAGGGATAACGAGCTGATTATCCACATCAAGCTTGAAAATCTGCCCCGGCTTAAGATCAGCTTCCTGCAGCGGATAGCTGTCAAAGGTGAAGTTGCCATGATCGGAATAGGTGTAGTTCCAATACCACTGACGCCCCTGCACCGTGATGGTCATATCCGCATCAATCGCGCGATCCTGGAAATACAGCAGCCGGAAGGATGGGATGGCAATCACCACCAGGATCAGCACCGGAATGACGGTCCAGGCAATCTCAAGCCCGGTATGGTGGCTGGTGGTGGAGGGCACCGGGTTGCGTTCAGCGCTGAAGCGCCACACGCAATAGGCCAGCAGCACCAGCACGAAAATCGTGATGGCGACAATAATGAAGAACACCAGGCTGTTCAGCGAGGCGATTCGTTCCTTGATCACACCGCCTGAGGGCTGCAAGCCCATGCCCCAGGGGGCAGGTGCGCCGACCATGCCCTCTGCCAGGGCCGGCAGCGCCAGCACCAAACCCATTACCAATGCTGCCAGACCGGCGAAAAACCGGCCTGTGCCGAATGCGCGGCGCTTTGCCTTCAAAACCTTCATCAACCCATCCCTTATCGGTCGTGAAAATCACGCCGTTTCAAGATTTTAACCATTGCTCCACGAAGGCTCTTGCCCCGGGAGGCCCGAATTTGGGCGGACCATAATGGTGCCTCCCGCACCGCACAAGGGCGGAGATGCGGAAAAGCGGCATAAACCATTTTCCACCACCTCAAGCCTCCCCATCCGCGGCTTCTTCCTCACTGATGTGGTCAACCATATCGGCCAGCATGGACCGGATATGCTCATCGCCGACCACATAAAAAACCTGCCGCCCGCGCCGATCCGCCTGTAACAATCGCGCCGCGCGCAGCAGGCGCAAATGATGCGACACCAACGAGGGCGAAATACCCAGTTTTTCCGCCATTTCGTTCACCGCCGCCGGCGCATCCCGGCAGGCCAGGATGATCTTCAGGCGCGTCGGGTCGCTCATCAGCCGAAAGGTCTCGGCCAATTCAACCACCAAATCATCACCAATCCGAAAACGCCCCCGCATGGGATCATCGCCGCTGTTTCAGTCGGAACATGGCCTCGGCAGGTTGGATTCCGCAAGGTATCGCCGCGCAAGGACTTGACGAAGGGGCGCGCAGGGCCAAGCTTCGTTACACGATAAGCCTCTGAAAAATCAGGAATATATGCAGAAATGAACAGGTGTTCAGCCATTGGCAGACGGGGCCTTGGCCTTGGGCTTTTGGCGCTGACGCCCATCACGGCGCTGGCGCAGACCCGCGCCCAGCCCCGCGCAGTTGCAACCGTGGCCATGGTGGGCGACCTGGTACGCGAGGTCGGCGGGGCCGCCCTCCGCGCCGAAACCCTGATCGGGGAAGGCGTGGACCCGCATTTGTTCCGCCCGACCCGGGCCGATACGGCGCGGCTGCTCGCTGCTGATATCATTTTCGCCAATGGCCATCGGCTGGAAGGGCGCATGGGCGATGTGCTGGCCCGCGCCGCTGCCAATGGCAAACCGGTCGTCATGGTGGCGGAAAGCCTGCCGCGCGCCAGCCTCCGCGCCAATCCTGACTACCCGGACGCGGCCGACCCGCATGTCTGGATGGACCCGGTTTTATGGGCCGAAGCTGCGGGCAGCATCGCCGCCGGGCTGGCCCGGCTGATCCCCGATCAGGCCAATTTCTTCGCCGCCAACCTCGCTGCGCTGCGCAGCCGCCTTGCCGCCCTGCATGAATACGGCGCGCGGGTGATGGGCAGCATCCCGGCACGCCAGCGCCTTTTGGTCACCGCGCATGACGCCTTTGGTTATTTCGCCGCGCGCTACGGGCTGGAAGTGGACAGCATCCAGGGGCTTTCCACCGAATCGGAAGCGAACCTTGCGCGGATCGAGGCAATCGTGCGCGGCCTGGTGGAACGGCGTATCCCGGCGGTCTTTGCCGAAACCTCGGTCCCTGATCGTGCCGTGCGCGCCTTGATTGAAGGCGCCGGGGCGCGCGGGCAGCGCGTCGGGTTAGGTGGCACGTTGTTTTCCGATTCCATGGGCAAGCCCGGCACCTATGAAGGCACCTATCACGGCATGCTGGACCATAACTTCACCACCATCGCCCGCGCCCTGGGTGGGGAGGCGCCGGCGCGCGGCATGCTGGGCCGCTTGGGTGCTGCATGAGTATCTCCGCCCCCGCACCACTTGCGATTACGCATCTGACCGTCGCCTATGGCGACAAGACGGTGCTCTGGGACATCACCTGGCAGGCCGCGCCGGGGCTGACCGCGATTGTCGGGCCAAATGGCGCGGGCAAGTCCACCCTGCTCCGCGCCGCACTCGGCCTGCTCCCGAGCATCGCCGGCGAAGCGCGCTTCTTTGGCCGCAAGCTGGATGAGGTGCGCAACCGTGTCGGCTACCTACCGCAACGCGCCTCGGTGGATTGGGATTTTCCGGCAACCGCACTCGATGTCGTGTGCATGTCGCGCTATCCGCGCATGCGCTGGTGGGGGCGCGTGCCGAAGGCGGAACGGGACGCCGCGCGCGCCGCCCTGGATCAGGTGGGCTTGGCTGATCTGGCGGATCGGCAAATCGGGCGGCTATCCGGCGGGCAGCAGCAGCGCGTGTTTCTGGCGCGCGCGTTGGCGCAGGATGCCGACCTGTACTTGATGGATGAGCCTTTCGCCGCGGTTGATGCGGCAACGGAACAGGCGATCATCGCCGTGCTGCGCCGCGTGGTGGCAACGGGGCGGAGCGTGATTGCCGTACATCATGATCTTTCAACCGTGCCGGCCTATTTCGATCAGGTGCTGCTGCTGAATGGCCGCGCGGTCGCCGCCGGCACTGTGAAATCCGCCTTCACACCGGATGCCATTGCACGCGCCTATGGCGGGCGGCTCAATGTACTGGAACAGGCCGTTGCTGAAGGCGGGCTCAGGTGAGTCTTGGCTATAACACGCTGGTCGTTTTGCTTGGCTGTGCCTTGCTGGGGCTGGCCTGCGGCACGGTGGGTGCTTTTGCGCTGCTGCGTGGGCGCGCATTGATGGCTGATGCGGTGGGCCATGCGGCTTTGCCCGGTGTGGTATTGGCGGCGATGTTTGTTGCCGCGCTTGGAGGCAATCCGCGCGCTTTGCCGCCCTTGCTGGCG
>JADCFR010000401.1 GCA_020249415.1 Roseomonas sp.
AGCATGACGGGGCGGCGGCGGGCGCCATCTTCGGCGACATATTCGGCATCCAACCGCTCGGGCAGCACAAAATCCACCTGTAGCGTGCCGCATTGCCAATCGCGGCCAATGGCATCGCGCAGGACGAATTCCAGCTTGGGGCCGTAAAAGGCGCCCTCGCCAGGGTTCAATTCATACTCCACGCCGGCGATGCGGCAGGCGTCTTTCAGCGCGCCTTCCGCCTGATCCCAGACCGCATCCGTACCCGCGCGCCGCGTCGGGCGGTCGGAGAATTTCACGCGGAATTCCGTAAAGCCGAAATCGCGATAGATGGAAGACAGCAGCGCCACGAACCGCACCGTCTCATCGGCGATCTGGTCTTCGGCGCAGAAGATATGCGCATCATCCTGCGTGAAGGCCCGCACGCGCATGATGCCATGCAAGGCGCCCGAGGGTTCATAGCGATGGCATGACCCAAACTCCGCCATGCGCAGCGGCAATTCGCGATAGGACCGCAAGCCTTGATTGAAAATCTGCACATGGCAGGGGCAATTCATCGGCTTCAGCGCCAGCACGCGATCCTTTTCATCCTCCTCTTCCACGCGCGCCACGAACATGTTTTCGCGGAATTTCTCCCAATGGCCGGAAGCTTCCCACAGCTTGCGATCCACCAACTGCGGTGTCTTTACTTCCTGATAATCGGCATGCTCAAGACGCCGCCGCATATAGGCTTCCACCGTGCGATAAAGCCGCCAGCCCTTGGGGTGCCAGAAGACCGAACCCACCGCCTCATCCTGCAAATGGAAAAGATCCATTTCCTTTGCGATCTTGCGGTGGTCGCGCTTTTCCGCTTCCTCCAACTGCAACAAATAGGCGTCGAGTTCCTTCTGGTCGCGCCAGGCCGTGCCATAACTCCGGCTCAGCATGGCGTTGCGATGATCGCCGCGCCAATAGGCGCCGGCCACCTTCATCAGCTTGAAGGCCGTGCCGATATCGCCCGTGCCGCGCATATGCGGGCCGCGGCAAAGATCGGTCCATTCGCCCTGCTTGTAGATGCTGATGATCTCAGACTTCGGCAAATCCTGGATCAGTTCCGCCTTATAGCGTTCGCCCTTGGCGGTGAAGAAGCGGATCGCATCCTCACGGTCCCATTCTTCGCGTACAAAAGCATCATTGCGCGCGATAATCTCACGCATCTTGGCTTCAATCGCGGCGAAATCCTCGGGCTTGAAGGGCTCGTTCCGGGCGAAATCGTAATAAAAGCCGTTTTCAATCGAAGGGCCGATGGTGACCTGCGTGCCCGGATAAAGCGCCTGCACGGCTTCTGCCAGCACATGGGCGCAATCATGGCGGATCATCTCCAGCGCTTCGGGATCGCGGCGCGTGATGAAGCGCAGCTTCGCATCCTGCGTGATGGTCGCCGATAGATCGCGGAGCTTGCCATCCACCTCCATGGCGAGCGCAGCCTTGGCGAGGCCAGGGCCAATGGCCGCCGCGATAGTGGTGCCCGTCACCGCGCCGTCAAAGTGGCGGATGGAACCATCGGGCAGGGTAATCGCGGGCATGAACAGCGTCCTATGGGTTGCAGAGAGGCCGGACCATGGGCAGAGGCCCCTTCCGGGTCAAGCCATGGTGGTGGGTTGTTGGATCAATTCCTGAAGCGCCGCCCGTACCTCAGGCAGCGTGAGCGCGGCAAGCGGCTGGTGGCGCAGCACTGCCACGCGCGGGCCACGCGGGGCGCAAAGCGCGGGGTCGCTATCCTCACCGAATAGGGCGAGCGTCGGGCAGCCGGCCACGGCGGCGAGATGCGTCGGGCCGGTATCATTGCCGATGCAAAAGGCCGCACGGCGGGCGAGTGCGGCGATGTCGGCGAAGCTGGTCTTGCCCGTCAGGTCGCGCGCGGTGGGGATGGCCGTCGCGATGGCGGCACCCAAAGCCGCCTCAGCCGGGCCACCGAGGATCACTACGGGAATATTCAGCGCCGCCGCCAAGGCCGCGAAATTTTCCAGCGGCCAACGCTTGGCCGGGCGTCCGGGGGAGGCACCAGGGATCAGCAGCGCAAAGCGCTCTGGCAGGGCAAAGCGCGTGATATCCGCATCCAGCCAATCCAGCGCCGGCGCTGGGAAATGGCTGATACCGGCCATTGCCAATTGCTCCCGCTGGCGTTCCACCGTGTGCATGAAATCGCGACGCGGATTGGCATGCGGGTGGGAAGCGCCGGCGGCAATGCCGGACCATTCCACGCCGCGCCCGACCAGCCAGCGATAGCGCGATGACCGGTCAGAGGTCTGCAAATCATAAACCCGGTCAAACCGCGCCGCGCGCAGCCTCCGCGCCAGCGCCCAGAGCGCGGCGAGGCCCCTGGGCCGGCCATTTTCCCAAACCTGGTCAAACCACGGCGCCTGCCGCGCGAGGGGCGCGAAGGGCGGCGTGGTGAGCAGCGTGATCTCGGCGCCAGGATGATGCGCCCTGATCGCCGCAAAAGGCCCGAAAGCCTGGGCGAAATCGCCAAGCGCACCCAGCTTGATCACCAGAATGCGCGGCGTCATCCGAGCAATTCCCGATAAACGGCCATGGTCGCGGCCTGCATGGCTTCGGTCGTATAGCCTGACAGGACCGCCGCCCGCGCCCTGGCGCCGAGCGCTGCGCTTTCAGAGGGAGGCAAGGCCAGCGCCTTGCCGATGGCGTCCGCAAGTGCCGCCGCATCACCGGGCGGGATGCGCCAGCCGGTGATGCCCTCGGCCACGGTTTCGCGCGGCGCGCCAAGATCGCTTGCAATCACGGGCCGTGCCATGGCCTGGGCTTCAATCACCGTGCGGCCAAAGGCTTCCGCATCGGTGGAGGCATGGATAACCACATTGGCTAGCATCAGCGCCGCCGGCATGTCAGTGGCGTGGCCCACCAGCCGCACCCGATCCTGCAAGCCAAGGCCCTGAGCGCGCGCCAGCAATTCCGCCTTGAAGGTCGGGCGTTCTTCCGCATCGCCCACCAGCAGGGCAAGCGAATCGCCGGGCAGCCGCGCCATGGCTTCTACCAGCACCATCTGTCCCTTCCAGCGCGTGACGCGCGCTGGCAGCATGATGATA
>JADCFR010000402.1 GCA_020249415.1 Roseomonas sp.
GCATAGCCATCGGGCAGGCGCGTGACGAAATCATGCACCTGGGCAAGGCGTGCGGCGTTTTCAATCTCCGCATCCGTGGCGCCTGGGCGGCCATAGCCGATGTTGTAGCGGATGGTGTCATTGAACAGCACGGTATCCTGCGGCACGACGCCAATGGCCGCGCGCAGGCTTTGCTGCGTCAGGCCGCGCACATCCTGCCCATCCACCAAAACGCGCCCGCCCGTCACATCATAAAAGCGGAACAGCAGGCGGGAGATGGTGGATTTCCCCGCCCCGGTCGGCCCGACAATCGCGAGCATCCGCCCTGGTGGCACGGTGAGGGAAATGCCCTTCAGAATCTCCCGATCCGGCCGATAGCCAAAGCGCACATCCTCAAAGCGGATTTCACCAGCGCCCAGCGCAAGTGGCACGGCATCAGGCGCATCGCGCACTTCGGCGGGCACATCAAGCAGCGCGAACATCTGCTCCATATCCGTGAGCCCCTGCTTGATTTCGCGATAGGCGAAGCCAAGGATGTTCAAGGGCTGATAGAGCTGGATCAGGTAGGTATTCACCATCACCAGATCGCCAATGCTCATGCTGCCATCGGCAATGCCGCGGCCTGCCAGCAGCATGGTGATGGTAAGCCCGACCGCCATGATGGTGGCCTGGCCGGCATTCAGCATATTGAGCGTGGTTTCGCTCCGCACATAGGCGCTTTCATAGCGCGTCATGCTTTCATCATAGCGCCGCGCTTCGTGGGTTTCGTTGCCGAAATACTTCACCGTCTCATAATTCAGCAGGCTGTCCACCGCCTTGGTATTGGCTTCCTCATCCGTCTGGTTCATCTGGCGGCGAAAACGCAGCCGCCAATTGGTGAAAATCAGCGTGAAGGCGACATAGGCGATGATGGTGCCAAGCATGGTCAGCGCGAAGGAAGCCGCGAACATCCACCAGAGAATGACCGCAACGAACAGGATTTCGACAATGGTCGGGATAATGTTGAACAACAAAAAATTGAGCGATGTGGCGATACCGCGCACACCCCTTTCAATCACGCGCGAAAGCCCGCCAGTGGCGCGGTCCATGTGAAAGCGCATGGAAAGCGCGTGCAAATGGCGAAACACGTCCAAGGCCACGCGCCGGCCGGCGCGCGCCTGCACCTTGGCGAAGACGGCGTTGCGCAATTCCCCAAGCGCCGAGGCCATGACGCGCAGCAAGCCATAGCCCACCAGCAGGGCAATCGGCACGGCAATCACCGCGCCAGCGCCCGATTGCGGCGCCAGCGCATCCACCGCGCGGGCATAGGCGATGGGTACCAGCACATTCGCGGCCTTGGCGGCGGCGAGCAGCAACAACGCGCCCACCACGCGCAGCCGCAGCATCGGCTCACCCACCGGCCAAAGATGCGGCGCAATGCGGCCAAGCGCCGAGAAGGGAATGCCGGGGCTGGAGCGGGGCGGGGAAGCGGGCGGGTTCATGGCTGCCCTGTCATGGGCCAGAGCGACCCCGGCGAGCAAGCCCCCGGCGTCTCGCCTAGCCGTGACGCCGGGTGTTAGATGGGCGCATGGATCGCTTCGCCCGGCATATCGCCGCCTGCAACAACATCCCCTCCCCGGCCGGCTTTCTTGGCTTTCACATGGCGGGCGTGCAGGTGGGATTCGTCACACCCGAATTGGCCCGCGCGCTGACCTTCCGACCGCGCGATTTCCATTTTGACCAGCATGGCGTTGCCATGGCGGGCCGGTTGAAGACCAGCGGGGCACGGAGCGATGCACTCGCCGCCGCGCTGCCCAGCCTGGCTGAGGGCGGGTATCTGCGTATCCGGCGCGAAGCCTTTGATGTGCGCCAAACGAGCGACGGGCCAGTGCTGGCCAGGCTCGATCGCGGCGCCCTGCCGGCCTTTGGCGTCATGTCCCAGGGCGTGCATATGAATGGCCTGGTGCGCCGTGCGGATGGGCTGCATGTCTGGGTGGGAATCCGCGCGCGCGACAAGGCGGTGGCGCCGGGGCAGATGGATAATCTGGTCGCAGGCGGCATTCCGGCGGGGCTGACGCCGGCCGAGACCCTGGTAAAGGAGGCCGCCGAGGAAGCCTCCCTCCCCCCCGAATTGGCGGTGCGGGCACGGCCCGTCGGGCGGGTTTCCTATATCCTGCTGAATAATGAGGGGCTCCGGCGCGATGTGCTGCATTGCTACGATCTGGAATTGCCCGAGGATGTGACGCCCATACCAAATGATGATGAGGTGGAGCGGTTTGAGCTTTGGCCGGCGCGGCGCCTTTTGGAAGCGGTTGCCGATTCCGACGATGTTAAATTCAACGTCAATCTGACGCTGATTGATCTTTTTCTGCGCGAAGGCTTGCTGGCCGATCCCGATGGCTCACTCCGCGCCGGGTTGGATCAGGGGCCGGCATAGCGCGCCATCTGGACAAGCCGCATTTCCCTTTTACAGATGGTGCCCAGAAAAGGTTGAGGATCGAAAGCGTCATGGTGGACCTGACTAGGGTGTGGGATGTGCTGGTGGCGGGTGGTGGTAATGCCGCGCTTTCCGCTGCCATTACCGCGCGCCGGGCCGGGGCCAGCGTGCTGCTGGTGGAACACGCGCCGCGCAGCATGCGGGGCGGCAATAGCCGCCACACGCGCAATCTGCGCGCGCTCCATCCCGCGCCGACCGAGGTGCTGACCGAAACCTATTTGGAAGAGGAATATTGGGACGATCTGCTGCGCGTGACCGGCGGCAAGACGGATGAGCATCTGGCGCGCATGTGCATCCGCGCATCGCAACATGCGCCGGATTTCCTCAAATCCTGCGGCGTGGTGTTTCAGCCTTCGCTTTCCGGCACGCTTTCGCTTTCGCGCACCAATGCGTTTTTTCTGGGTGGCGGCAAGGCGCTGGTCAATGCGCTGTATCGCACGGCGGAACAGCTTGGCATCGGCACTTTATACGATACCGAAGTGCAGCATATTGAAGTGCAGGATGGCTTCGCGACGGAAGCGATCATTTCCCATCATGGC
>JADCFR010000403.1 GCA_020249415.1 Roseomonas sp.
CAATGCCGCAGCGAATGCCGGTGAGTTCTTCGAATTCCCTGTTCTGGCGTTGCAGCAATAGCCCGCGTGGGGAGGTCTGCAGCGTGACTTCAATCCGCTCCCCGGCGAAGCGCTTCCAATCAAAGCGGCTTTGCGCATTGGCCTGCCGCACAATGGCAGGCGCGGCGATCAATGCCGCAGTGGCGCCCAGCGCCTGGCGGCGCGTGATCTGATTGGCCATTCCTGGACCCTCCGTTTGTTCACGGCGCGGCATTGGTGCGGCGCCTCGTCTCCTGATCCTTCTCCTATCCGCGGCGTACCGCAAGCGGGGAATTACAGGGTCTCCCGCCGCAGCGCTTCCAGCACAGTGGGATCGGTGATGGGGCTGGTATCCCAGGGTGGTGGCGGGGGTGGGTCCAGCGTCTCGAACACCGTGGAGAATTCAATATTCCCGGCATCGGCCGGGCGCGGATAAGGGGTGGGGTCCGGCGCGCTTGGCACTTTGGGCCGGCCAATGCCGATGAAAAAATCCTCAAGCCCCGCCGGGATCAGCAGCCACAGGAACCGAAAGGGATGCGAACCGTCATTGATGAAGCCATGCCGAATATGGGGCGGTGCCACCATGAAACTACCGGTCGGGATGCGCCGCACCACGCCATCCAGCCGCCCCAGCGCCTCCCCTGCCACCACCCAGAAAATCTCGGTCTGGGCAGGGTGGGCATGTTCGCGGATTTTGCCGAGCGGCGGCAATTCCTGAAGCCCCGCCGAAAAGCCCGCCGGCATGCCGGCGATGCGGGGGGAGGTCAGCACCTCAATCCAGCCATTGGCGGGTTGCGGCTGCCAATGCTGCGCCCCGCCGCCCGGCGGGATAAGGATGAAACCACCGGCGTCTGACATGGGCTTTCCTTTTTAATGCAGGCGCGGGCGCTTCAGGAATTGCACCCGATCAGCCGAGGTGATGGTCACATCCCGCCGCGCCTTGCCGCGCGTCACCTGCAGATGAACATGGCTGCCCGCCGGGCCAATCGCCCAAATGGCGCGCCAGAAATCGGCCAATTCGCTGACCTCGATGCCCTCCACCGACAGGATGCGGTCGCCATTGCGCATCCCCGCTGCCTCGGCCGGGCCACCGGGCGCGAGGGAGGCCACCGAAATCCCCTCCTCATCCTCGGTCGCGTAAAGGCCAAGCCAGGGGCGTGGCGGGCCGGATCGCCGGCCCTGGGTCATCAAATCATCCAAAACGGGCGTCAATTGATGCACGGGGATGACCATATTCAGGTCCAGCCGGCGCCCTTCTTCCCCCTGCTGCAAGATCAGAGAACCAATGCCCACCAGCTTGCCATCCGGGCCAAATAGCCCCGCGCCGCCCCAGGAAGGATGGGCGGGGGCGACAAACAGCGCATCCTCCATCAGATATTCCCAATAACCGGCAAAGGGCTGGCGCGCGACCAGCTTGCCCGCCACCGCATGGGCGCGCCCACCCGCTGCCGCCATGACAGTCGCGGCGCCAATCTTCAGGTTTTCGCTATCGCCAAGGGATGCGGGTTTCAAGGGGATTTTGCCCAGGGCCTGCACCAGGGCAAAACCGGTTTCCTGATCCACCGCCAGCGCGTGGCCTGGCACGGCGCGGCCTTCGGCGGTGGTGATCCAGATGCTCTCAGCCTCGCTCACCAGATAGCCCACGGTCAGCACCAGCCCATCGCCAATCAGCACGCCGCTGCCTTCGCGTTCGGTGCCAAGCACTCGCGCGGTAAAGGCATCCGGCGGCACCTGGCTCCGCAAGCTCACCACGGCGCGATAGGCCTGATCCAGATCGAAGCCATGCTCCGTTGGGTCGGGCTGCAAATGCTCAGGAATGTCCCAGTCTTCGTCGGCCATGGTCTCTCGGGTCTATGCGTCAGCCTGTATACCATAGGCTTTGTATCGGGACAGGTTACAGGGTTTGGCAGCGACGCCAAGGCCGGGCAAGATGAGGCAGCTTATTGAGATAGGGGGAGATATGCTGCTGCGCTGGATGCTCTGCTGTGCCGTGCTGGTCCTGGCGCCCTGGGCGTCGGCCCTTGCCTATCCCGAAAGGCCCATTCGCGTGATCGTGCCCTATGCCGCGGGCGGGGCGACGGATGTAGTCGCCCGCGTGCTGGCCGAAGCCATGGCGCCGATCCTGCCACAGCCGCTGATTATCGAAAATCGCGGCGGCGCCGGCGGCATGGTGGGGGCCGAGGTCGTGGCCCGCGCGCCGGCCGATGGCCATACCGTGCTGTTCAACAATACCGGCCATGCGGCCTTGCGTGTGCTGGTGCCCAATCCGCCGATTGATCCCATCACCAGCTTGCAGGCGATTGCGGTGGTGGCGGAATCACCCATTGTGATGCTGGTTGCGAATAATGTTCCGGCCAATAATCTCCGCGAATTCACCGCACTCGCGCAGGCACGGCCCGGGCAATTGGATTATGGCAGTTCAGGCGGTGGCGGCATTCTGCAAATGGCGGCGCTGCTTTATCTGAAAGCAACAGGGGTGCAGTTAAATGAAGTGCCCTATCGCGGCGGCGCGCCGGCGACGCTTGACCTTGCCGCCGGGCGCATTGCCATGATGTTCGATGCGGGGCTGACAGGGTTTCAGACCGCGCGCGGCAATCAGGCCCGCGCCTTTGCCGTGACCACGCCGCATCGGAATGCCGCCAATCCTGAGGTGCCCACCTGGCGCGAAGGCGGCGTGGATGCGGAAATGAGCGTCTGGCAAGCGGTTTTTATGCCGAGCGCGACACCGCGCGACCGGCGTGATGTGCTGAATACCGCCATCAATCGCGCGCTTGGGCAGGAAGCGCTGCGCAAGCGCTTGGCTGATCTTGGCGCTGACCGGATCCTCAGCCTGAGTGTCGCCGAAAGCGAGGCGTATCTGGCCGCCGAGGTTACGCGCTGGGAAGCGCTGCTGAAGCGCTGATTCCGTGCCTGAGCCTCTACCCGAAGCCATCACCGCTGGGCTTGTCGCCATGGGGCTGCTCGCCCCCGGCGCGGCCATGCAGGGTGAGGCACTGGCGGGTGGCGTTTCATCCGATATCTGGCACCTGACCCTGCCCGATGGGCGCGAGATTTGCGTCAAGCGCGCTTTGCCCAAGCTGAAGGTCGCCGCCGATTGGCGCGCCCCGGTGGTGCGCAATATCTATGAAGCGCGTTGGTTGAAGGAGGCAGATCGCGCCCTGCCCGGCGCCGTGCCAAAGCTGGTCGGCCAGGATGAGGCGACGGGTGCGCTTGCCATGGAATTCCTCTCGCCCGCGGATCATCCGGTCTGGAAGGCGCGGCTGCGTGATGGGCATGCGGATGTGGCGTTTGCGGGGGAAGTCGGGCGACGCATCGCTGCCATTCATGCGTATGCCGCCGCGCAGCCAGGCTTGGCCGCAGCCTTCCCGACGGATGAGATTTTCCACGCCATCCGGCTGGAACCCTATCTGCTGGCAACTGCGCGCGCGCATCCTGATGTGGCGACGATTTTGGAAGATATCGCGGGGGTGACGGCGCGCAGCAAACGCACGCTGGTGCATGGTGATGTCAGCCCAAAGAATATCCTGTGTGGCCCATCAGGCCCGGTATTTCTGGATGCGGAATGTGCCTGGTGGGGTGATCCCGCTTTCGATCTTGCCTTTTGCCTCAATCATCTTTTGCTGAAGTGCTTGTGGACGCCAAGCGCTGCCGCCGGCTTCATGGCCTGTTTTGAAGCGCTTTCGGCGCGCTATTTGGCGGGCATCACCTGGGAAGCAGCAGATGCGCTGGAAGCGCGTGCAGCACGCCTGCTGCCGGGGCTATTCCTCGCACGGGTGGACGGCAAAAGCCCGGTCGAATACCTGACCGAAGAACATGACAAAAACCGCGTGCGCCGTGTGGCGCGTGTCTTATTGATGCGGCCCGCAGATCGCCTGATGGCGGTGCGCGCAGCCTGGGGGGAAGAAATCGGCGCATGAGCAGCACCATGATCACCGCCATTCGTGGCCGCCGCGTTTGGGATAGCCGAGGCCGGCCCACAGTGGAGGCGGAAATCACGCTGGCCAATGGCGCAACTGGCCGCGCCATTGCCCCGGCCGGCGCCAGCACCGGCAGCGGCGAGGCTTTGGACAAGCGCGACGGCGGCGCTGCCTTTGGCGGTTACGATGTGACTGGCGCTGTTGATGCGGTGAATCGCGAATTGGCCCCTGCCCTGCTTGGCATGGATGCGCGCGCGCAAGCCAGGCTGGATGCGCGGCTGATTGCGCGCGATGGCACGCCACAAAAAACCCGCCTTGGCGCCAATGCGACACTCGCCGTTTCCATGGCTGCCGCCCATGCCGCCGCGGCGGCGGAAGGCGTGCCGCTCTGGCGCTATTTGGGTGGTGACGCGCCCAATGTTTTGCCGCTGCCGCAAATCCAGATACTGGGTGGTGGTGCCCATGCCGGGCGGCGGGTGGATATCCAGGATTTCCTGGTGATGTGTCCGGCTGCGACCAGCTTTGCCGAGGCCTTGGATTGGACCGCTGAGGTCTATCGCGCCGCCGGTGCCATCATGAAGCAGCGCGGGTTGTTGCAAGGGGTCGCCGATGAAGGCGGCTGGTGGCCGGCTTTCACCGCCAATGAACAGGCCTTGGAAACCCTTGTCGCCGCCATCGAAAAAGCGGGTTTCGTGCCGGGCCAGCAAGTCGCGATTGCGCTCGACATCGCCGCGACGGATTTCGGCAAGGGCGGGCGCTATAAGCTCGGCCTTGAAGGCCGCGAACTCGGCACGGATGAGATGATCCGCATGTTGCTCGGCTGGATCGCGGCCTATCCGATTGCGTCCATCGAAGACCCGCTGGCGGAGGATGACGCGGCGGGCTTTGCCGCCTTCACCCGCGAAGTGGGCGGGCGCATTCAGGTGGTGGGCGATGATTTCCTGGTGACGGATGCCGCGCGTGTGCGCTGGGCTGCCGCCATGGGTGCGGCCAATACCGTGCTGATCAAGCCGAACCAGCGTGGTACATTGACCGAAACCAAGGCCGCCTGGGATGCCGCGCGTGACGTCGGCTTCGCCGGCATTGTCAGCGCCCGATCGGGCGAAACCGAGGATGTCACCATTGTCCACTTGGCGATGGGTTGGGGTGTGGGGCAATTGAAGGTCGGCTCCTTCGCGCGATCCGAGCGCATGGCGAAATGGAACGAAGCCTTGCGCGTCGAAGAAAGCCTGGGCGCGCGGGCGCGTTTTGCCGGCGGCGCCTGCCTTGGGCGGTCCCGGCCATGAAGGTGCTGCTGCATTATGATGCCGGGCCGGGGCTGGCGGCGCGATTGGCGACGCTGCCCGGCATTGACCTCGCCATCTGCCCGGAAGCGGATACAGCGCTTTATGCGCGCCTGCTGCCGGAGGCTGAGGTGATCTGGCACGTGCTCCGCCCCATCACCGAAGCTGATATCGCCGCCGCACCCAAGCTGCGTCTGATCCAGAAAATCGGTGTGGGGGTGAACACGATTGACCTGGAAGCCGCCCGCGCGCGCGGCATTGCGGTGTGCAACCTGCCGGGGACCAATAGCCGGGCGGTCGCGGAAATGACGCTTTTGCTGATGCTGGGCGCGCTTCGCCGCATTGCCTATTTCGATGCCGAGACCCGCGCCGGGCGCGGCTGGTCCCAACCGCCGGCCTTGCAGGATGGGCTGTTTGAACTGGGCGGTCGAAAAGTGGGCCTGGTTGGCTATGGCGCGGTGCCGAAGCTGCTGGCCCCTGTTCTGCACGCCATGGGGTGCGAGGTCTTATACACCGCCCGCGCCCCGAAGCCCGAGGCGATTGGTGAATTTCGTCCTTTGGCGGCGCTCTTGGCAGAGGCTGATGTGGTCTCGCTCCATATCCCCGAAACGCCCGAAACGCGCGGCCTGATCAATGGGGCGGCCCTGGCCCGCATGAAACCAGGCGCGGTGCTGGTAAATACCGCCCGAGGAGGCTTGGTGGATCAGCCGGCCCTGGTGGCGGCGCTGCGCTCCGGCCATTTGGCTGCGGCCGGGCTGGATGTGTTTTCCGCCGAGCCCTTGGATCCCGCCGACCCCTTGCTCCGCCTGCCCAATGTGGTGCTGGCGCCGCATGTGGCGTGGCTTTCGGACGGAACCTTTGCCCGGTCCTTTACCGTGGCGGCGGCGAATTGCCGGCGCCTGGCCGAGGGTCAGGCGCTTTTGCATCGGCTGGCCTGAGCTGTTGTGCCATAGAGTATGTTACGTTCAGATGGAATCATCTGAACCGTGAAGATGCTCGAAAAACAAATAAGTAGAGCGGGTTGCGTGAACCCATGCGAACGCGACACGCTCTTGGGCCATGCGGGATCAAATTTCGCCCAAAAATTGAAAGCAAGGGTCCTCCTCACCTTAGGGTGATCGCCTTTTCCAAGCCGCCAAGTGATTCCAGTTGGCTTGAAAATGTTCAAGATTTCCGCCTCACGGCAGCCGACGCGGAAGCCCTGTTTTGTTTCTTCCCAAACCGCGCGAAACCTTCCCTAACGAGACGTTCATCTGTAAGCTCTTTCCATGTCCAACTCCCTTTCGGAACTCGATCGGTTTCGTTCGGATTTGTTTGAGCCGGCCAGTTTTCGTGAACGGGGCGCAACAGTTCCATTCACGACGCCCTTGCTGCTCAACGCGCGTATTCGTGCCGCAAGCTCGGGACGTGGCTATGAGATGGTTGTGGCAAATCCCTCCGGGGGTCGCGGGGCCTTGATCATGCCCTGGTCATCCATGCCAGACATCTGCTCTCCGACGCTGTTTGATCGGTATCTCTGGGAGAGCTTTCACAGTGCCGAGGACATATCCCCCATCGGCATTCGGCATGAGGCGCAAAGACTGGCCGCGGAGGGCCTCGCCGGACGGCTAGCGGCCTTGGCAGCCAAGGATGCGCAACGGCGCGACCAGGCCGGGCAAAGGCTGATGCGCTCCATGCTGCTTGAGACACTCATCGCCGCCTCGGAAGGCCCAACCGAAGCTGCGGGCAGGTCAAATCTCGCCGATACCGCATCCTTTCTGAAGCGGGGAGAAAGGGCTGTCGCACGCGCCGCGGCCCTCGCGCAGATACCAATGGCGGAATTCACGGCTGATCTTGAATCCCTCGCCATCGCCTTGAGCGGTTCGGTCCCGAAGATCGTGGGGGAGGATGCACGCCTTCGCGACATGATCACAAACCTTGATGATTTGGCAAATCAGGTGACCGATTGGGCCGGCGATCAATCGGAGGGCGCACCACATGTCCTGGCGGCGCACTTCATTGTGCAAACCGCACGTCAAACTCTGGAATGCGCCGAAATGGCCTTGGCAAACACGGATGCCCTGATCGCTGATCTTGGCATTCTTGTTCCGAAATGGCGGAGTGTGCGGGACAAGGTGATGGAACGGGCACGCGGGCCTGAATGGGTGCTGGATGGCTGGAAAACGCCCATCGCACTTTGGGCTGAGGCCGAGGCAAATCAGCGCCGCTCTGCCATATGGGAAATTGCCCTGATAGCGCCGATCCTGCCACGAGAGGCCAAGGCATGGCTTGGCAAGGTGAGCGATCGGCGCGAAACGCCTCGGCGCATCACCCAGGTGGTAAGAGATAAATCAGATTGGCGCAGCGGCAACGCCATGGAAATTGTTGCCCGAAACGAGCATTTGATCGGTGCGTCCATCGCCTACGAGAACCGCGTCTCTCCCATGGGTCTGCCGCGCACGCAATCCCGCTTGGCGCTCAAGCGGGCCACCACCGCAATCACCTCCAAACAAACCATTCCGAAAGAAACGCCAAGGAATGGCGGATCGGACAAAAGAACATCGCTTGACGCAAAGCCTGCCAAGACAAGGCGGGAAGATCCGCTGACCGTGTCGCGCTCACTCGGCAATGAGGTTGAAGCCGCATCCGACAAGGCGCTGCTTCAGGTCTTGGCGCTGGTTGAGCAGTTGGGCAATCCAGATATACATGAACGGCTTCTTGGTCCTTCGCTTCGGCGGCTGAAGCGCCTGCGCCCACCGCGGCCAGCCAGCCTTACGCGCCTTCTGTTCCTGCCCCTGGAAGGCGCCTTGGTGGAACCGATCCAATGGAAGCGCTCGGATGGACGTTTGCCGCGTTCTGCTTTGGGCCCGTTTGTGGAATCACTCCATCACGCAATAGGTCCGCAGTTCGATGCCATCTCGATTCAGTTGCGCGGCAAGAGCATTGATGACCAAAAACTGATGACGCCGCTCGGACTTCGGTTATGGAATTTGGCAGAAACCTCGGTGCCACGCCTGCGCTTGGGAAGTACCTGGTCTCGCGCCGGCTTCGGCCAGCAGGATTTTGAGCAAATAACGCAATTCGCCGCCGCCCTTTGGCGACACGCGGGGCCTGTCTGGGATGCTTTGCAGCAGATAGGGGGCGATTGCCCACCTGAGGTGCTCCGCGCGGCCCTGATTGGGCCGGCCAACGAAAACCGCGAGGTCTTTACCGCCGCCCTTGAGACCTTATTGCAACGTGCGAAGCGGCCTTCGCTTTTCCTCAGCCTCATTGGCGATCTCCCGCTGCAAGTCGCCGGTGTGGTGGAACAGGTTTTGAGTCGCTGGATCAGTTCCCTGCTCCCGGAACTCGCCGATGAAGACTTCCGCAATAGCGCTCGTCTTGCGATGGAAATGGGGCTGATCATCGCTGCACTCGAAGATAAGCCAAGGATCACCGCCCAGGTGAATGCGCAGGAACTCCATGCGCATCGGCGCAATCTCGATCAATTCTGCCGTTCAGCCTATCGCGAGGTGGTTTCGACGCATGTCATAGGCGCGCTGCTTGACATGCGCCGCGACGAAGCGGGCGACTTAGGCGAGATTGAGGCCATGGCGCGGGTGGCACGAAGCCTGCACGAGACCGGCAAGCGCTTTGGTCCGTCACAAAGCTATGCCTCGATTCAAGATGAATTCCGGGCGAAGATGGAAGAATTGCGACAGGGTGACAATGAGGCAGCCGTCACCGGCATGGAGATCGCGCGTATTGAGGAAATTCTCATCGGCCAGGAATCGGCCGAGCGCAACTTGACTCGCGCCCGGCGCAGGGCGGGCCGGTGGCAGTGAAAAACCGGCAAACAGCGCCTCCGCCCAGAAATCTCTTCCAAAACGCGCCATAAAGCTGCAAAATCATTCTTGTTCGAATAAGCGCCAAGGGAGCAAAGCAGGTGAATCATCCGTCCTCACGCCGCGCGGTGCTGGCGCTGGCCCTTACGGGCGTCGTGCTCGTGCCGCGGCATGGCTTGGCCAACCTGTCCCAGAATGTGCAGACCGCCATTGAAAGGCTACGCGCGGGCCGCACCGCGCAGGAAGGCCGCATGACGCTCCGGCTGCCGGCGATTGCGGAAAATGGCAATGCCGTGCCGCTGAGCATCATGGTGGAAAGCCCCATGACCGCAGCCGACCACGTGAAGGCGATCCATGTTTTCGCCACCGGCAATCCAACGCCGGAAATCGCCGTGTTTCACCTGACGCCAGCGATGGGTCGTGCCACGGTGGATACGCGCATCCGTCTTGGCCAGACCCAGGATGTGGTCGCCTTCGCGGAAATGTCTGACGGGCGCCTTTTCATGGCGCGCGCCGAGGTGAAGGTCACCATCGGCGGCTGTGGCGGCTGAAACGGCAGGAGAGCGCATCATGTCCTCACCCATTGGGCAGCCCCGGCTGCGTCTTCCCGCCCAGGTTCGGGCCGGCGATGTCATCGAAATTCGCACACTGATCACGCATGTGATGGAAACCGGCCAGCGCCGCACGCCGGAAGGCCAGGAGATTCCGCGCGACATCATCAAGCGCTTCGAAGTGCGCTTTGAAGGTGAATTGGTCTTTGCCATGGATCTGGCGCCGGCGATTGCGGCCAATCCCTATATCGCCTTCCCCTTCAAGGCTGAACGTGCCGGACGCTTCGAAATGACCTGGACCAATGATGCCGGCGAAACGCGCAGCGCCAATGCCGAATTGAAGCTTGGGTGACGGGCGCAGCACCCATGCGGTCGGCGCCTTTTAGCGACGCC
>JADCFR010000404.1 GCA_020249415.1 Roseomonas sp.
CTTGGCGCGTGATGCCGGGCTGCTGCCGCTGATCCTGAAAGGTGGCGATGATTATGAATTGTTGTTCGCTGCCGCGCCGGAAGATGCGGATGCCGTGCAGGCCGCCAGCATCAAGGCCGGCGCACCGGTGACGCGCCTTGGGCGTTTTGTTGCGGGTGATGGTGTTGTGGTGCGTGATGGCTCAGGTTCGGCCATGACGCTACCGCAGGGCGGCTGGAGTCATTTCTGACCGTTCCAATTCGTCCTTCTGCCATAATGGTCCGATCGCCGCTGTCGGTTCCCGACAGCGGCGTGAATCGGCCCACCAAATATAAGGCTAGTGGTGCGCGGGGGCTTTTTGGGCAGGGGATAGGCCAGCATGAATCGCGCCACGAGCGATCCCCGCTTGGCTTGAAAACATTCCCTTCGATTGGTCGCAGTTTCCAAGTCGCCAAATGTTTCCACTTGGCTTGAAAATGCTGAGTGGCTAGACACGTCCCAGAACGGCAAGCATTGAGGATAAAGGGCCCATGAAGAAAATCTACCCGGACGCCAAGGCGGCGCTTTCCGGCCTATTGCGCGATGGCATGGTGATCCATTCCGGCGGCTTCGGGCTTTCCGGCATCCCGACCCTGCTGATTGAAGCCATTCGCGAGTCTGGCGTGAAGGACCTCACGGTCGTGTCCAATAATGCCGGGGTGGATGATGCCGGGCTTGGCCTGCTGCTGAAGACCCGCCAGATCCGCAAAATGATCTCGAGCTATGTCGGCGAAAACGCTGAATTCGCCCGGCAATACCTGGCCGGTGAGCTGGAGATTGAATTCAACCCGCAAGGCACGCTGGCGGAGCGTATTCGCGCCGGCGGCGCCGGCATTCCCGCCTTTTTCACCAAAACCGGCGTTGGCACCGAAGTCGCCAAGGGCAAGGAAACGCGCGATTTCGATGGCGAGACCTATGTCATGGAACGCGGCATCATGGCCGATCTTTCCATCATCCACGCCTATATGGGCGATCATGAAGGCAATCTGGTCTATCGAAAGACCGCGCGGAACTTCAACCCGATGATGGCAACCGCAGCGCGCGTGACCGTCGCGCAGGTGGAACACCTGGTCCGCCCTGGCGAGATTGACGCGGACCACATCCACACGCCGGGCATTTTCGTCAAACGCATGATCACCTGCCCGACTGGCTACGAAAAGCGCATTGAACAGCGCACTGTCCGCAAGCACGCGCCCGCCGCTGCGGCCGGCGCCGAGTCCCAGGGGTAAGGAGAAGAACCATGGCCTGGAACCGCGATGAAATGGCCGCCCGTGCGGCGCGCGAATTGCAAGATGGCTTCTATGTGAACCTTGGCATTGGCATTCCGACACTGGTCGCCAATCACGTCCCCGCCGGGTTCAATGTGCAGCTGCAAAGCGAAAACGGCATGCTGGGCCTTGGCCCCTTCCCTTATGAGGGCGAAGAAGATGCCGATCTGATCAATGCCGGCAAACAGACGATTACGCAATTGCCGACCAGTTCCTTCTTCGATTCCGCGCAATCCTTCGGCATGATCCGCGGCGGCCATATTGACCTTTCCATCCTGGGCGCCTTGCAAGTCGCGGAAAATGGCGACCTCGCCAATTGGATGATCCCGGGCAAGATGGTGAAGGGCATGGGCGGTGCCATGGACCTTGTTGCCGGGGTCAAGCGCGTGATTGTGCTGATGGAACACACGGCCGGCGGCAAGCCAAAACTGCTCAAGCAATGCGCCCTGCCGCTCACCGGCAGCCGCGTGGTGGATATGGTGATCACCGATCTTGGCGTGTTTGAAATCGCCCGGCGCGGGCAGGCGGCGATGAAGCTGGTGGAACTCGCCCCCGGCGTGACCGAGGCTGAAATGCGCGAAAAGACCGAAGCGGATTACACGGTGGCACTCGCCAAATAAGGCTTTCACGCGGAAAGCCCCTGCCCGCGCCGGGATCGCGCTTGACCCGGCGGGGCCATGGGATCATTTTGCGCCGCAATCCTGAAACCCCGGCGCTGCCTGCGCCCAGCCATTGAGGCCCGATGCCCAAAGAAGATATGATGGAGTTCAGCGGAGAGGTGGTGGAGCTTCTGCCCAACGCCATGTTCCGCGTGAAACTCGATAACGACCACATGGTCCTGGCGCATACCAGCGGGAAGATGCGCAAGAACCGCATTCGCGTCCTCGCCGGCGATCGCGTCAATGTTGAAATGACGCCCTATGATCTGACCAAGGGCCGCATCACCTTCCGCTTCAAGTAACGTCGCACCCATGAATGCCGCGCGCTTGCCGCTGGTATTGGCGAGCGCCAGCCCCCGCCGCCTGGATTTGCTGGCGCGGCTGGGCATTACGCCCGCGCGCGTGATCGCGACCGATATTGATGAAACGCCGCTGAAGGCCGAACAGCCGCGCGCCTTGGCCGCCCGGCTGGCGCTCGCCAAGGCGGAAGCGGCGGTGCCCTTGGCCGAAGGTGCCTTGATTCTGGCCGCCGATACGGTGGTGGGTGTCGGTCGGCGCATCCTGCCCAAGGGCGAGACCGAGGCTGAGGCACGGCATTGCCTTGCGTTGCTGTCTGGCCGGCGGCATTGCGTGACCACGGGCGTCGTGCTCGCCTTGCCGGATGGGCGGCGGATCAGGCGGCTCGTTGAAACCAACGTCACCTTCCAACGCCTGACCCAAGCGCAGATGGAAGATTACATCGCTTCCGGCGAATGGCAGGGCAAGGCCGGCGCCTATGGCATTCAGGGCCGGGCGGAGGCCTTCACGCGCTTCATCTCGGGTAGCCATTCCAATGTGGTCGGCCTGCCCTTGTTCGAAACCGCGCAAATGCTGCGAGGGATCGGGTGGCTGAAACCCTGATCCTGGCAGAGGCCTCACCGGGCGAGGTGCGGACCGCGCTGCTGCTGGGTGGGCGGCTGACCGAAGCCTGGGTGGAACGCCCGGCGCGGCCGGATGGGGTTGGCGATCTGCATCGCGGGCGGGTGATGGCGATTTCGGCGGCCATGTCAGGCGCTTTCGTGGCGCTGACGGGCAATGATACCGGCTTTCTGCCGGAAAGCGCGGCGAGCGCGCCGCGCCAGCCGATCCGAAAGGCGGTGCAGGAGGGGCAGATTCTGGGCCTGCGCGTGATGCGCGCCGCACAAGGCGGCAAGGGGCCAAGGCTTTCAGCCCTGCTGACGGAAGCCGAAGCCGCGCTGCTTGCCGCCGCACCGCCGGGCACGCCACGTTTGGTGGCGCGCGGGCCATGCGCGGTACAGCGCCTAGCGGCGCGCTATCCGCATGCCGAGATTCGCGTCTCCGGCGCCGCACTTGTGGCGCGGTTGCGTGCCGTGCTGGGTGATCGCGTACAGGCGCAGCATGGCGTGGTATTCGATGAAACGCTTGAGGGTGAATTCGCCGCGCTTGCAGAAAGCGCCGCGCCTTTGCCGGGCGGCGGCGTGCTGCATATCCAAACCACGCGCGCATTGACGGCGCTGGATGTGGA
>JADCFR010000405.1 GCA_020249415.1 Roseomonas sp.
ATTGACGATATTGACAATCTCGGCAATCGCCGCGTGCGGTCGGTTGGCGAATTGATGGAAAATCAATATCGCGTCGGCTTGCTGCGCATGGAACGCGCGATCAAGGAACGCATGGGGTCGGTGGATATTGACACCGTCATGCCGCATGACCTGATCAATGCGAAGCCGGCGGCGGCGGCGGTGCGGGAATTCTTTGGTTCTTCGCAGTTGTCGCAATTCATGGACCAGACCAACCCGCTTTCGGAAGTCACACACAAGCGTCGCCTTTCGGCGCTTGGTCCGGGTGGTCTCACGCGTGAACGTGCCGGCTTTGAAGTGCGCGACGTGCATCCGACGCATTACGGGCGCATCTGCCCGATTGAAACACCGGAAGGCCCCAATATCGGCCTGATCAATTCACTCGCGACCTTCGCCAAGGTGAACAAATATGGCTTCATCGAAACGCCGTATCGCCTGGTGAAGGATGGGCAGATTGTGGGTGATTCCCGCTATCTCTCCGCGATGGAAGAGGAACGCCTGATCGTGGCGCAAGCCGATGCCAATGTGGATACGGATGGCCGCTTCAAGGATGAATTGGTCTCGGTCCGTCAGGGCGGCGATTTCCGTCTGGTGAAGCCGGAAGAAGTGACGGCGATTGACGTTTCCCCGAAGCAGCTTGTCTCGGTGGCGGCGGCGCTGATCCCCTTCCTGGAAAACGATGACGCGAACCGCGCGCTCATGGGTTCCAACATGCAGCGTCAGGCGGTGCCGCTGATCCGTGCCGATGCGCCGCTGGTCGGCACCGGCATGGAAGCCGCGGTGGCGCGTGACTCAGGTGCCACCATTGTGGCGCGGCGTGATGGCGTGGTGGATTCGATTGATGGCGCGCGCATCGTGGTGCGTGCGACCTCCTCCGATGGCACCACCAGCGGCGTTGATATCTATCGGCTGCGCAAATACATGCGGTCCAACCAATCCACCTGCATCAACCAGCGCCCGCTGGTGAAGGTGGGTGATGCGGTGAAGACCGGCGATATCATCGCCGATGGTCCTTCGACCGAGCTTGGCGAATTGGCGCTGGGGCGCAATGTGCTTTGCGCCTTCATGCCTTGGAATGGCTACAACTTCGAAGATTCGATTCTGATCAGCGAACGCATCGCGCGCGACGATGTGTTCACCTCGATCCACATCGAGGAATTCGAGGTGATGGCGCGCGACACGAAGCTCGGCCAGGAAGAAATCACCCGCGATATTCCGAATGTGGGTGAAGAAGCGCTGCGCAATCTGGATGAAGCCGGCATTGTCTATATCGGTGCCGAGGTAAATCCGGGCGATATTCTGGTGGGCAAGGTGACGCCCAAGGGCGAAAGCCCGATGACGCCGGAAGAAAAGCTGCTGCGCGCGATCTTCGGTGAAAAGGCTTCCGATGTTCGCGACACATCGCTCAAGCTGCCGCCGGGTGTTGCCGGTACCGTTGTTGATGTGCGCGTCTTCTCCCGTCGCGGCATTGACAAGGATGAGCGCGCCATGGCGATTGAGCGCGCCGAGATTGAACGCCTTGCCAAGGACCGCGATGATGAAAAGGCGATCCAGGAGCGTTCCTTCTATTCGCGCCTGCGTGAGCGGTTGCTGAACCGCAAGGCCACGGGCGGCTTCAAGCCGATCAAGGCCGGCACGTTGATCACCGATGAAGTGCTGGATGAATTCGCCAAGGCGACCTGGCGGCAAATCTCGGTCGCGGATGATGCCGCGATGGCCGAAATTGAAGCCATGAAGCGCGAATTCGATGCCGCGATCGAAAGGCTGCAAAAGCGTTTTGAGAGCAAAGTCGAAAAGGTCCAGCGCGGTGATGAATTGCCGCCGGGTGTGATGAAGATGGTGAAGGTCTTCATTGCGGTGAAGCGCAAGCTTCAGCCGGGTGACAAGATGGCCGGCCGCCATGGCAATAAGGGTGTGGTCAGCCGCGTTGTGCCGGTTGAAGACATGCCCTTCCTTGAAGACGGTACCTCGGTTGATCTGGTGCTGAACCCGCTTGGCGTGCCTTCGCGCATGAATGTGGGGCAGATCCTGGAAACCCATTTGGGTTGGGCCTGCGCCAATCTCGGCCGTCAGGTCGGCGAATTGGTGGATGAATATCGCCATCGCAGCGCCCGCCGCAGCGAATTGGAAGCGAAGCTCAAGGATATCTATGGCGAGGATGTTTTCGCCCGCGATATCGCGCCGCTCGCTGATGATCAGCTGGTGGAGCTTTGCGAAAACCTGAAGAAGGGCATCCCGATTGCCACACCGGTGTTTGATGGTGCGCGCATGGCCGATATTGAAGGCATGCTGGACAAGGCCGGGCTTGATACCTCGGGCCAGGTTTGGCTGCATGATGGCCGTTCGGGTGAGCGTTTCGAACGCAAGGTGACGGTTGGCTACATCTATATGCTGAAGCTGCATCACCTGGTGGATGACAAGATCCACGCGCGTTCCATCGGGCCTTACAGCCTGGTGACGCAGCAGCCGCTGGGCGGCAAGGCGCAGTTCGGTGGCCAGCGCTTCGGCGAAATGGAAGTCTGGGCTTTGGAAGCCTATGGCGCTGCCTATACGCTGCAGGAAATGCTGACCGTGAAATCGGACGATGTTTCGGGCCGTACCAAGGTCTATGAAGCGATTGTGCGCGATCAGGACAGTTTTGAGGCTGGTATTCCGGAATCCTTCAACGTTCTCGTGAAGGAACTGAAATCACTCGGTCTCAATGTTGACCTGGAAAACCGCCCGGTCTGATGGATCAGCTTAGTCTTCTTCTCTCACCGCTCAGCCGCCACGAGGCTTTCGTGGCGGCGGCCCCGCTCAAGAGGTTGGCCGCATGAACGAGCTTATGAAAATCCTGGGTCAGACGGGTCAGGCCGTCACCTTTGACCAGATCAAGATCACCATGGCGAGCCCGGAGCAGATCCGCTCCTGGTCCTATGGCGAGATCAAGAAGCCGGAAACCATCAATTACCGCACCTTCAAGCCGGAGCGGGATGGGCTTTTCTGCGCGCGCATCTTTGGCCCGATCAAGGATTATGAGTGCCTTTGCGGCAAGTATAAGCGGATGAAGTTCCGCGGCATCATTTGCGAAAAATGCGGCGTGGAAGTCACGCTGGCCAAGGTGCGCCGCGAACGCATGGGCCATATCGAATTGGCGAGCCCGGTTGCGCATATCTGGTTCCTGAAGTCCTTGCCGTCGCGCGTCGGGCTGATGGTGGATATGTCGCTGAAGGAGCTTGAGAAGGTTTTGTATTTCGAAAGCTATGTGGTGCTGGAACCGGGCCTCACGGACCTCAAGCTGCATCAGCTGCTGAACGAAGATCAGTATCAGGCGAAGCTGGATGAATTCGGTGAGGATTCCTTCAGCGTCGGCATCGGCGCGGAAGCCGTGAAACAGATGCTGGGCGGGATTGAGCTTCAGAAGGAAGCCGTGACGCTGCGCGCTGAATTGAAGGACGCGACATCCGAAGCCAAGCGCAAGAAGCTCGTGAAGCGCCTGAAGCTGATTGAAGCCTTTGCCGAATCGGGCGCGCATCCGCAATGGATGATCCTGGATGTGGTGCCGGTCATTCCGCCGGAACTGCGCCCGCTGGTGCCGCTGGATGGTGGTCGGTTCGCGACCTCGGATCTGAATGATCTCTATCGGCGCGTCATCAACCGCAATAACCGCCTGAAGCGGCTGATCGAATTGCGCGCGCCGGATATCATTGTGCGCAATGAAAAGCGCATGCTGCAGGAATCGGTGGATGCGCTGTTTGACAATGGCCGGCGTGGTCGCGCGATTACGGGGGCGAATAAGCGTCCGCTGAAGTCGCTATCCGATATGCTGAAGGGCAAGCAGGGCCGCTTCCGTCAGAACCTGCTCGGCAAGCGCGTGGATTATTCTGGCCGTTCGGTGATTGTGGTGGGGCCGGAATTGAAGCTCCATCAATGCGGTCTGCCGAAGAAGATGGCGCTCGAACTCTTCAAGCCGTTCATCTATTCGAAGCTGGAAAAATATGGTCACGCCACCACCATCAAGGCCGCGAAGCGGATGGTGGAAAAGGAACGCCCCGAGGTTTGGGATATTCTGGAAGAGGTGATCCGCGAACACCCGGTGCTGCTGAACCGCGCCCCGACGCTGCACCGCTTGGGCATTCAGGCGTTTGAGCCGGTGCTGATTGAAGGCAAGGCGATTCAGCTTCACCCGCTGGTCTGCACCGCCTTCAACGCGGATTTCGACGGCGACCAGATGGCGGTGCATGTGCCGCTTAGCCTGGAAGCGCAGTTGGAAGCGCGCGTCTTGATGATGTCCACCAACAACATCCTAAGCCCGGCGAATGGCAAGCCCATCATCGTGCCGAGCCAGGATATCGTGTTGGGGCTGTATTACCTCAGCCTGGAAACCCCGGAATTCCGCGCGGTGCAA
>JADCFR010000406.1 GCA_020249415.1 Roseomonas sp.
CATGGCGGACCTTTTCATGCGCCAGCACAGGATGCGGCGGTTCCGCCATGGGCGAACCATCCTTGTTGTGGATTTGCCAACCGCAGGGCAGGCCACCCACGCCATCCTTCGCCATATCGGCGCCGGTGTAGATTTCGACGACACCCGGCATGGAAGCCGCCGCCGAGATGTCCACGGATTTGATGCGGGCATGAGCATGCGGGCTGCGCAGGATCCAGGCATGCAACTGCCCGGGCTTATCTGCGTCATCGGTATAGGCGCCGCGCCCTTGCAGAAAGCGGAAATCCTCTTTGCGGCGGACGCTGGCGCCGATGCCTTCAAACGGTGTCACCACGTTCATGTCTATCGCCTCCCATATTGTTTTGGTGCGGCCCTTGGCGGGCCGCGTTGCCTGGGCTTTCGCCCCTATTCCATTCAATCGGCAGCGCGCGCCATCTCACTGCGCTTGCCGTGCATCACTTCCGCCGCCGCCGCGATGGCCTTGACGATATTGTGATAGCCGGTGCAGCGGCAGAGATTGCCTTCCAGCCCTTCGCGGATTTGCTGTTCCGTGATGCCATTCGGGTGCTTGTTCACGAGATCAATCGCGCTCATCACCATGCCCGGCGTGCAGAAGCCGCATTGCAGCGCGTGGTATTCGCGGAAGGCTTCCTGCATCACATGCAGCGTGCCATCAGCGGCGGCGAGGCCTTCAATGGTGGTCACACTCGCGCCGTTGCACATGACGGCCAGCGTCGTGCAGGATTTCACGCTTTCGCCATTGATATGCACCACGCAGGCGCCGCATTGGCTGGTATCGCAGCCGACATGCGTGCCGGTCATGCGCAGCTTTTCGCGCAGCATTTCCACCAAAAGCGTGCGGCCTTCAACCTCGGCGGTATGGGTTTGACCATTCACGGTCAGAGTTACCTGCGGCATAGCGCGTCTCCCAATCATGTTCTGCCCGGACCATTGGGCCAGGGTTGTTTCAACCCGGAGCCTCACCTGTAAGATGGGGCTTCGTCAAGCTTTTCAAGATGAAATCTTGCCTACAGAAGGCGCCCCACGACAAGGGGGCGCCCAGGACCTGCTTCAGTGCTTGGCGATCAGCGCCGCGCCCTTGGCCCCAGCCAGGGGGTTTTCCGCCGCCGGACGGTCATGCAAATGGCAGGCGGCCCAATGCCCAGGCTCGGTCTGGCGGAGCGCGGGTTCATCCCGCCGGCAGCGATCAAAGGCATAGGGGCAGCGCGTGTGGAAGCGGCAGCCCTTGGGCGGGTTGATCGGGCTTGGCACATCGCCGGTCAGGATCACGCGTTCCCGCTGCGCACCGGGCTCGGGCACCGGCACGGCAGACAGCAGCGCTTCCGTATAGGGGTGCTTCGGCGCGGCAAATAATTCGCGCTTCGGCGCCACTTCCACGATCTTGCCGAGATACATGACCGCCACGCGATGCGTCATATGCTCGACAATCGCCAAATCATGGCTGATGAACAGCAGCGCGAGGCCGAGATCCTTCTGCAAATCCTGCAGCAGGTTCACGATCTGCGCCTTGACCGAGACATCCAGCGCCGAGACCGCCTCATCACAAATGATCAGGTCAGGCTCGGCGGCGAGGGCGCGGGCGATGCCGATGCGCTGGCGCTGCCCGCCCGAGAATTCATGCGGCCAGCGCCCCACCGCATCACGCGGCAGGCGCACACGGTCCATCAGATCACCGACGCGCTTTTCAAGATCAGCGGCATCCTTGGCGAGGCCGAAATTGCGGATCGGCTCGGCCAGAATATCGCGCACCCGCATGCGCGGATTGAGCGAGGAATAGGGGTCCTGAAACACCACCTGCATGCGCCGGCGGAGCGGGCGCAAGGTACTGGCCGGCATATCGTCAATGCGCGTGCCGTCCAGGGTTACCTGACCGCCGGTAATGTCGAACAGGCGCAGAATGGCCTTGCCGACGGTGGATTTGCCGCAGCCGGATTCACCCACCAGCGACAGCGTCTCCCCCTTGGCGATGGAGAAGGAAATGCCATCCACCGCATAGACGTGACCGGTGATACCGCCCAGGAAGCCAGCGCGGATCGGGAAGTGTTTTTTGAGGTCATTGACCTCGAGCAGAGGCGTACTCATGCCGCGGCGGCCTCCTTCACGGCGTAATGACAGGCGACGATATGGCCGGGCGCTTTTTCTTCGAGGCCCGGGGCGACGCTGCGACAAAGATCGGTGGCATAGGTGCAGCGGCTGGCGAAGACGCAGCCTTCAAGCTTCTTCTTGAGGCTCGGCACCAGGCCAGGGATTTCCTGCAAGCGGGTTTCCGTCCCATCAAGCGAAGACCCAAGCTTCGGCACGGACCCAAGCAAGCCTTGCGTATAGGGGTGGCGCGGGGTGCGGAACAATGGCCCGACCTTGGCTTCTTCCACCTTGCGCCCGGCATACATCACCACCACGCGCTCAGCCACTTCCGCCACCACGCCAAGATCATGCGTGATCAGCACAATGGCCGCGCCGACGCGATGCTTGAGGTCGCGCATCAGATCGAGGATCTGCGCCTGAATGGTCACATCCAAGGCCGTGGTAGGTTCATCAGCGATCAGCAGCTTTGGATTGCAGGCAAGCGCAATCGCGATCATCACGCGCTGGCGCATGCCGCCCGAAAGCTGATGCGGATATTCCTTCACGCGGCGTTCGGCTTCGGGAATGCCGACCAGTTTCAGCATTTCCACCGCACGGTCTTCTGCCTGCTGCGCCGACATGCCTTGGTGGAGGCGCAGCGTCTCGCCAATCTGGCGGCCCACGGTCAGCACCGGATTCAGCGACGTCATGGGTTCCTGGAAGATCATGCTGATCTCATTGCCGCGAATGTCGCGCATCGCGGGTTCCGAGAGGTCCAGCAGGTTCTTGCCATTGAAGCGGATGGCGCCGGCCAGCTTGCCGGGCGGTTCCGGGATCAGGCGCAGAATGGACATGGCGGTGACGGATTTGCCGCAACCGCTTTCACCCACAATGGCGAGTGTCTCGCCAGCCTCAACATGAAAGGAAACGCCATCCACCGCCCGATTGATGCCATCGGGCGTACGGAAATGCGTCTGCAGATTGTCAACTTCGAGCATCGCCATGGGTCAGAGCCTCTTTGCCATGCGCGGGTCGAGCGCATCCCGGAGACCATCGCCGAGCAGGTTCACGGCCAGCACGGTGATGGACAGGAAGATGGCGGGGAAGAAGACGATATAGGGCTTCACCTGCCACAGCGCGCGGCCTTCGGCCATGATATTCCCCCAAGATGGGATGATCGGCGGCGTGCCGGCACCGATGAAGGACAGGATGCTTTCCACAATCATCGCCGACGCACAGATATAGGTCGCCTGCACGGTAATGGGCGCCAGCGTATTCGGCAGGATATGGCGCCAGATGATCACCGGCGTGCGCGTGCCGGCCGCCACCGCCGCATCCACATAGGGCTGTTCACGCAGCGAAAGCACCACGCCACGCACCAGGCGAGAGACGCGCGGGATTTCCGCAATGGTGATGGCGATAATCACATTCTGCACCGAACCGCGCGTGAGTGCCATGAGCGCGATGGCGAGCAGGATCGGCGGGATGGACATCATGCCATCCATCACGCGCATGATGATGCTATCGGCCCAGCGAATAAAGCCGGAGATCATGCCAATGGTGAGCCCGATGATGGAAGCCAGCACGGCCACCGAAAAGCCAACCAGCAGCGACACCCGCGCACCGTAGAGCACACGCGAATAGATATCGCGGCCCAGCATATCCGTACCGAACCAATACATCGCTGAGGGTTCACGCGTGCGCCGCGCGGGGGCAAGCGCTGTCGGGTCGGTGGTGAAGAGGAAGGGCGCGAAAATCGCGATCAGCACCATGAGCGTGACCAGCGATCCGCCAATGGCAATCGCCGGGTTGCGCCGCATGAAGCCGAAAAACCCGCCACGCGCCTTCACCGGCGGCATGATGTCGGGAAGCGAGGGCGCCACCGCGACATTCGCGGCGGTGATGCCCTTGGGGTCGAGGATGGAAGCGGACATCAGTATCTGATCCTCGGGTCCAGAATGGTGTAGAGCAGGTCAATCATCAGATTGACCAGCACATAGACAAAGGAAAACAGCAGCACGACGCCCTGAATCACCGGATAGTCGCGCCGCAGGATGGCATCAACCGTCAGGCGGCCAAGGCCCGGAATGGCAAAGACGCTTTCCGTCACCACCGCACCGCCAATCAGCAGCGCGATACCAATGCCAATCACGGTCACGATCGGCACGGCGGCATTCTTCAGCGCGTGCAGAAAAAGGATATTGCGCTGTCCGGCACCCTTGGCGCGGGCGGTGCGGATATAATCCTGTTGCAGCACTTCCAGCATGGTTGCGCGCGTGATGCGCGCGATCAGCGCAATATAGACCGTGCCAAGCGCAATGGCGGGCAGGATCAAATTCTGGAACCAGGGGAAGAAACCCTGTTTGATTGGCGTATAGCCCTGCACTGGCACCCAATCGAGTTCCAGCGCAAAGATAAAGGCCAGCACATAGCCCACCACAAAGACCGGCACGGAAAAGCCGAGCACGGCAAAGCCCATCACCGTGCGATCAATCACCGTGCCCTGCTTCCAGGCCGCGATCACCCCCATCGGGATGGCGACCGAAACCGCCAGGATGAGCGTAATGATCATCAGCGACAGCGTCGGTTCAATACGCTGCTGGATCATGGTTGAAACCGGCAGATTGGTGAAAATCGAAACGCCGAGATCACCCTGAAGGATACGCCAGACCCATTCCCCGAACCGGATCAAAAACGGCCGGTCGAGGCCAAGGCTGGCGCGGATGCGTTCCACATCTTCAGGCGTGGCCTGATCGCCCGCGATCACCGCGGCCGGATCACCGGGCGCGACGTAAAGCAGGCTGAAGACAAAGAGCGCGACAAAGGCCATCACCGGAATGGTGGCCAAGACGCGTCGAACGATATAGGCAAACATGATCCCGGCGATCTTTCCTGATTAGGCCTTGTTCACACCCCAG
>JADCFR010000407.1 GCA_020249415.1 Roseomonas sp.
ATTTCGCCGCGTGCGGAACATATCACCAAGCTGGTGGGGCTCACGGATAGTGCTTTGACCACCAGCAATTTGTGGGGTGAGCGCTGGTCCAAACTGGTTGCCAATGTCATGGGCAATGGGCTTTCCGCCTGTACGGGGCTGACGACGCGCGACATGGTGGCGGATGATGCCATTCGCGCTTTTGCGGCGCGTTTGGGGTCTGAGGCGATCCGCATCGGCCAGGCACTGGGCTACGATTTGGAGGAGGTGTTCCACCTTGACCCCGAAATCATTGCCCGCGCCGGGGAAGGCGATGCGGCGGCACGCCAGACCTATGATGAGCATCGCCTGGCAGAAACATCCAAGGGTGGTGGTGGCGCGCATCGGCCTTCCATGGGTCAGGATATGGTGAAGGGCCGCCGGACGGAGATTGAATATCTCAACGGCTTTGTCGTGGATAAGGGGGCGACGATTGGCATTGATGCGCCGGCCAATGCCGCGCTGACCGTTATCGTCAAGCGCGTCGAACGCGGAGACGCCAAGCCAAGCCCAGAATTGATCCGCGGCTTGCGGTTGAATTGAAACGCAGTTTTTGCAGAGAAAACAAGGAAGGAAACGACTATGATGAATCCGATGGCACTCACAGGCAAGACCATCATCGTAACCGGCGCTGGGCAGGGGATTGGCCGCGCCATCTCAGAATTGGTGCTGGGGCTTGGCGGCAATCTGGTGATGGTGGAACGCAATCGCGAAACGCTGATGCAGGTGGCCGAAGCGCTCGCCGGGGATCGCACCATGGCGATTGAAGGCGATGTCGCGGAAGAGGAATTTGGCCCGCAATGCGTCGCCGATGCGGTGGCGCGCTTCGGCGCGGTGCATGGCCTGGTGAATTGCGCCGGCATCACGCGCCCTGCCATGATCGAGAAAATGACCTTTCGCCAATGGCAGGAAGTGATCAATGTGAACCTGACCGGCTGCCATTTGATGCAGCAGGCCGTTGGCAAGCACATGATTGAACGCGCGCGCGCGGGTGAGGAACGGCCGGGCGCGATTGTGAACATCTCATCCACCGCCGGCAAAAGGGGCAGCATCGGGCAGGTGAATTACGCTGCTGCCAAATCCGGGCTTTTCGGCATTACCATGACAGCGGCGGGTGAATGGGCGCGATATGGTATTCGTGTGAATAGTGTTGGCTTCGGCACGGTGGAAACGCCGATGACCGAGGTGATCCGCTCAGAACGTTTCCGCGAACGCACATTGGCGCGTATTCCACTGGGGCGCGTGGCGCAGCCATCGGAAGTGGCACCCTTGATCTGCTTCCTGCTGTCTGAAGGCGCTTCCTTCATCACCGGGCAGAATTGGGTGCAGTGTGGCGGCGCGCATATGCAGCCGTAAGGGCGTTTCAGGGCAGGGCGGCGAGCACTGCCCTCGCCGCTGCCTCTGATGGCGAACCCTCCGGCGCACGTAGTTTGTTGAGTGTTTCAGCGAAACCCTGGCGTTGCGCTGCCACCGCCGCTTGGTCCTGCAATAAGGGCAGCAGCGCGGCGGAAAGCGCTTCGGGCGTGCAGCTTTCTTGAATGCGTTCGGGCACCACTTCCCGCGCGCAGAGCAGATTCACCAGCGAGGCATGCGGCACCTTGACCAGCCGCCGCGCAATCGCCGCCGTGATGGGATTGACGCGATAGGCCACGATATGCGGCACCCCGGCCACTGCCATTTCCAGCGATGATGTGCCGGATTTGATCAGCCCCGCGCCATTTTCCGCCGCTGCTGCAAAGGCATCATGCTTATCGGCAATGTCTTCGACCAGAATTGGCTTGGCGGGCCAAGCGGCCGCCGCTTCGCGCACCAAAGATGCGACGATGGGCGAGACAGCAATAACGGGCCGCAGCGCTGGGTTTTGCGGTAGCACGGCTTGCAAGGTGGCGCCGAAAATCGGCAGCAAACGCGTTGCTTCAATGCGTCGGCTGCCAGGCATGATGATCAGCGGGCGGTCGCTTGCAGCCAGCCCATGGTGGGCGCGGAAACGCGCGGCATTGCCCTGATCCACGCCGCTTTCCAGCACGGGGTGGCCGACGAAACTCACGGGTATGTCTGCCGCTTCGAAAAACGCGGGCTCGAAGGGCAGGAGGCAGAGCAAATGGTCAATCTTGCGCCGCAGTTTTTTGACGCGCCCCGGCCGCCAGGCCCAGACTTGCGGGGCGACGTAATGCAGCACGCGAATGCCCTGTGGCTTCACGGCCTCTGCAACCCGTAGCGTAAAGCCTGGGCTGTCAATCGTGATTAGCAGCGCCGGTTGGCGGGCGAGGATATCGGCCTCGGTCTCCGCCAGGCGCCGCTTCAATTGGCGAATGCGCGGCAGCACTTCCAGCAGGCCCATCAGCGCCAATTCGCGATAGGGGAACAGGCTTGGCATGCCCTGTTCGGCCATGCGTTCGCCGCCAATGCCGGCAAATTGCAGATCGGGGCGCGCCTTGCGCAAGGCAGCGATCAGCCGCGCGCCGAGCACATCGCCTGAAGCTTCGCCGGCGATGATATAGATCAGCGTCATGCGAAGCTGGCGGATTTGGGCTTGGCAAAGGGTGCCCTGGGCCAATCACGGTGATTGAGCACGGCGCCATCACGCCGCACGGCCTCAATCAAACTGGGGTCGAGCGTGCAGAAAACCCAGCCCGGCGCATCCATTCTGCCTTCCGCAAGGATGCCATCGGCTGGAAAGCCGCGATCCATGGGGCCAAACACGCCAGCACGACCGCGATTGACATCAAGCGCGGCAGACCATGGCGCTTCGCCGATTGTTGGCGTGATGGCGACATAGCATTGGTTTTCCAGGGCGCGCGCGCGGGCGGAGAAATGCACGCGATTGAAGCCCGCGAGGCTATCCGTGCAGCTCGGTGCCAGGATCAGCCAGGCCCCGGCCATGACCTGGACGCGCGCATGTTTCGGGAATTCGATATCATAGCAAATCGAAATGCCGATCCGGCCCCAGGGCGTGTCAAACACATTGGGATCAGCGCCTTGGCTGACACCCCAGCGTTCCGTCTCAAACCGCGTCATGGCGCGCTTATCCTGGAAGGCGATCAGTCCTTCAGGTGTGATGAGCGGCGCGCGATTGATCACACGGCCATCGGCGGCGCGCATCGGCAGCGTGCCGGGTTGCAGCCATATGCGATGTCGTTTCGCGGCATCGCGCATCGCGGCCAGGATTTCTGGTGCTGCCTTGACCATGGCGGCAAGTTCGGCGGCTTCGGTTGCCTCGCCACCATTCAGCCCAGCGCCGAGTTCCACCGCGGCATATTCCGGCAGTACCAGCAAATCCGCCTGCGCGCGGCCTTCTTCTAGCCAGCGATCTAGCCCCGCTGCAAATTCCGCGATGGAGGCCGGGCGCCCCACCGGATATTGCAGCAGGCCAAGGCGGATGGGGGCGGCTTCCGTCATGAAAGCTGCTTGATCCAGAAGGACAGTACATGCGGGGTTTCGCGCGTATCATCCACCTCGCGCCAGGACATCACCGTGGAGATATCGGGCCGCGGTTCATAACCGCGATTGCGCCAGAAGCCATCAAGCGGCGTGTAATCGCGCGGGCGGCGCGGGTCGTTTTCATTGCGCACCACGGCACAAAACGCCGCGATGGAAAGCCCCAAGCGGCGCGCATGGGCTTCACGTTCCTCAAAAAACCGCACACCTGCCCCCTGGCCACGATATTCCGGCAACAAAACGCTCTCGCCAAAATAGCAGAGCTTGGCAGCATCCAGCCCCGCATTGGTCCAGGCAGTGCGGAGCTTTTCGCTGGCTTCCTTGCCGGGCTGGCAGGTCGCCATACCAACCGCTTCGCCTTGCGCCGTGCTGGCCGCCACCACCAGCGCGCCCGGGCTTTGCGCATAGGCCGCCAGGTAGCGCGCTTCATAGGCCGCATCACCATCATACAAATAAGGCCATTCGCGAAAGACGCGGATGCGCAAACCCGCCAGCGCATCCAGCCTTGCGGTCAGCGCGGCGCCAGAGAGGGTTTCGAAGGTCAAAGGGGCAGGGGGCATGGCGGGGTATTAGCGCGGATTGGCGCAGCGCGGAATCATGCCGCGCCCGTGGCAATGGCAGCCTTGTCGTGCGCGGCTTGCAGAAAGGCCGCCAGCCCTTCTTCCACCACGGCCCGGTCCAGATCGCGCAGGATGAAGACAATGCGGGAATGCCGATCATGCCCCGCGGGCCAGGCGGCCAGGCGTTCCGGCGGGTGGAAGACATGCTGCACACCATGCAGCACCACGGGACGATCCTCGCCCGCCAGGTTCAGAATGGCCTTCATGCGAAGAATGCTGGCGCCGCGCGTGATGGCAAGCATTTCAAGCCAACTCGCCAGGCCTTCCCAGGGCAGCGGTTCAGTGAAGGTCAGGCCGAAAGCCTGGATGCGCGCATCATGGCGGTTCGGGTCATGGTGATGGTCGTGATGATGGTGGTGATGCGCGGCTTCCGCCGCCAACCAACCTGCGACTTCGGCGATTTTGGCGCTGGGGTCAAAGCCGCCCGTGCCAAACAGGAAATCCGGCGCAACATCCCCCGCCACAACGCGCTGGATTGGCGCACCGGGATTGAGCACGCGAAGCCGCGCTTCAAACGTGCTGATCTGATCGGCGCTTGCAATATCCGTCTTGCTCAGGATCAGCCGATCCGCAACGGCGGCCTGCTTCACAGCCTCGATCTGGCTGTCCAGCGTGGCGGCGCCAAGCACCGC
>JADCFR010000408.1 GCA_020249415.1 Roseomonas sp.
GCCGCGCCAACCGGGCGCGATATGCTGGTGGAAATCCATGCCGTGTCGGTGAACCCCGTGGATACCAAGGTGCGCCGCCGCGATGACCCCGGTGAGGCGCCGCGCATCCTGGGCTTTGATGGTGCCGGCGTGGTGCGCGCGGTCGGGCCTGATTGCACGCTGTTTCGCCCAGGTGATGAGGTGTTTTACGCCGGCGTGATTAATCGTTCCGGCACCAATGCCGAGTTGCATTTGGTGGATGAACGCATTGTTGGGCGGAAGCCGCGCAACTTGACCTTTGCCGAAGCGGCTGCCGTGCCGCTGACGGCCATTACCGCCTGGGAAGGCTTGTTTGATCGCCTGGGCGTGCCGCAGGGCGGCGCACAGGGCCAGACATTGCTGGTGATTGCTGGCGCGGGCGGCGTTGGTTCCATGGTGATCCAGATGGCGCGTGCGCTGACTGGGCTGACGGTGGTGGCCACGGCTTCTCGGGCAGAAAGCGTGCAATGGTGTCGCGATTTGGGCGCGCATCACGTGGTGGATCATCACGGCGATATCGCCGCGCAAATGAAGGCGCTTGGCTTGCGCGGCGCCAATTACATCTATTCCGCCAATACAACCGCAAAGAATTGGGCGGCGATGGTTGAAGCCGTCGCCCCGCAAGGCCGCATTCTGTTGATTGAAAGCCAGGCGCCGGTGGATGCGCGCGATGTCATGCGTAAATCGGTCTCCATCCATTGGGAGCTGATGTTCACGCGGCCCTTGTTCACCACGCCCGATATGATCGAACAGCATCGGCTATTGAATGAGGTTGCGGGGCTGATCGAAGCCGGGCGCATGCGTGGTACGATGACGCGGAACCTGGGCAAGATAACCGCGGCCAATCTGACGCAGGCGCATGCGCTGGTGGAAAGCGGCGGTATGATCGGCAAGGTAGTGCTGGAAGGTTTTTAGATCACGCGTGGTCGTGACAAGGTAGTGATGATGCAAAACCCCTTTGTGCCATTGGCAGAAATCCATCGCGGCCCGGTGGTGGAAAGCCTTCATCACGGCATCGCCGTGGTGATGGACAGCAACGGGCGCCAGGTGCTGGCGATGGGTGATCCTGCCTTTGTCACCTTCCCGCGATCCTCATTGAAGCCTTATCAGGCGGTGGCGTTGGTGGAAACCGGTGCGGCGGATGCGCTGGGCTTGAGCGAAGAACACCTCGCGCTTTCCTGTGCATCCCATGGTGCCGAGGATTTTCAGGTGGCTTTGGTGCGTGACTGGCTGGCGCGCATGAGGCTTTCTGAATCGGCGCTGGTCTGCGGGCCGGATATGCCACGCGCGGCGGCGGATCAGGCGAAGATTTATCGCGCCGGTGGCGATCGGTCCCGCATCTACCATAATTGCTCCGGCAAGCATTGCGGGTTTCTGAGTGTGGCGCAGAAGCTTGGTGCGCCGGTGGCTGGCTATGATGATCCCGCGCATCCGACCCAGCGACTGTATCTGGAAATCCTCTCGGAATTGCTCGGCAGTGATGCAGGGCGTTTGCAAGCCGGCGTGGATGGTTGCGGCTTGCCGGCACTTGCACTTTCCATGCAGGCCATGGCGCAGGCCGCGGCATGCTGGGCGGCGCGGAAGGTAGCAAGCCCTGCGCGGCGCGCGGCCATTGAAAGATTGCAGGCTGCAATTGCTAAATATCCGGATCATCTTTCGGGGCGTGATCAGGCGACCAGCCGCATTGTGCGCGCCACCAATGGCCGCGTGCTGCTGAAGGGCGGTGCTGAGGGTTTCGTGGTGGGGTTTGTGCCGGATCAGGGTTTGGGGATTGCGGTGAAGCTCGCTGATGGCGCAGGGCGCGCCACGATGGGGATTTTCGCGGCATTATTGGGCCGGCTTGGCTTGCTGGATGCTGCCGCGACCGCCGCGCTGGTGCAGGCGGTGGAAGGCGATATCAAGGACAGCAATGGCAAGACCGTCGGGCGCATTGCCGTGACGCTGCCGGACTGAGCCGCATGAATGGGCGTTTCGATATCAGCATTGACGCGCGTGGTGTGGCGCGCCTTGCGGTCGCACATGATGCCAAGCTGAATACGCTGAACCCGACGCTTTTGGACGCGGCGATTGCGGCGCTGCGTGATCTCGCGAAACAACCTGACCTGCGCGCAGCAGTGCTGACCGGGGAAGGTGAACGCGCCTTTATCGGCGGTGCCGATATTGGCGCCATGGCGGCGCTCAACACACCGGCGGATGCGGAAGCCTTCATCCGCCGCATCCATGGCATTTGCGCTGCCATTCGCGACCTGCCCGTGCCGGTGATAGCGCGCATCAATGGCTGGTGTCTTGGTGCCGGGCTGGAAGTCGCCGCTGCCTGCGATATCCGTATCGCCGTGCGGGAGGCGAAATTCGGCATGCCGGAAGTGCGCGTTGGCATTCCCTCAGTCGTCGAAGCGGCCCTGCTGCCGGGCCTGATCGGCTGGGGCCGCACCAGGCGCTTGCTGCTGCTGGCGGAAACCATCTCGGCCGCTGATGCGCTTGCCTGGGGGCTTCTGGAAGAAGTCGCGCATCGCGAACGCATTGATGCGCGTATCGAAGCCTGGATCGGCAATATACTGGCAGCGGGGCCTGAGGCCATGCGCGCGCAGAAGGCGCTGATCCGGCACTGGGAAGATTGCACCATCAGTGAAGCCATCGCCGCCGGCATCACCGCCTTCGGAGCATCCTGGAAAACCGATGAACCCAAGCGCATGATGCGCGCCTTCCTGGAAGAACAAAAGGCACGCAAGAAGAAGCCGTGAGAGGGTGCCTCAGACCGGCAGGCAGCGCGTTTCAGACATGCAAATAAGTATCGCGAACCCCCGGCGCGGCGGCGAGTGCCGCGCTGTCACCCTGCCACACCACGCGGCCTTTTTCGATCACCACATGCCAATCGGCCAGGCGCATCACGGCGGCCAGGTTCTTGTCTATCAACAGGATCGCCTGACCTTCGGCACGCAGCTTCGCCATCACTTGCCAAATCTCGGCCCGGATCAGCGGTGCCAGACCCTCGGTCGCCTCATCCAATACCAGCAGGCGCGGATTGGTCATCAAGGCGCGCCCAATCGCGAGCATTTGCTGCTCGCCCCCCGAAAGCTTGGCGCCGGATTGGCGGCGCCTTTCAGCAAGGCGCGGGAACAGCGCATAGATCGCGGGCAAATCCCAACGCGGCGCACCGCCGGTGCGATTGGCCGCAGTGGCCACCAGGTTCTCTTCAACGCTCAGCGTCGGGAAAATCTGGCGGCCTTCCGGCACCAGCCCAATGCCGCGCTGCGCGATGCGATACGGCGGGTCGCCAGTAATGTCTTGACCATCAAAACGGATATGCCCGGCACTTGGCCTGATCAGCCCCATGATGGCGCGCACCGTGGTGGTTTTGCCCATGCCATTGCGCCCAAGCAGCGTCACCACCTGCCCCGCACCCACGCCAAAGCCAATGCCGTTCAGCACCTGGCTTTCGCCATAGCCGGCGACCAAGGCTTCCAGCGTCAGCATGGCACTTCTTCTTCGCCAAGATAGGCTGCGCGTACTTCATCACTCGCGCGGATTTCGGCGGTGCTGCCGCTCGCGATGATGCGCCCTTCAGCAAGCACGGAAATCCGATCCGCCAGCGCAAAAACTGCCTGCATGTCATGTTCGACCAGCAGGATGGCGTAGCGTTTTTTTAGGCGCCGCAGCAGCGTGATCAGGCGTTCAGTTTCCTCCGGCCCCGCGCCGGCGAGCGGTTCATCGAGCAACAGCAAGCGCGGTTGGGTGGCGAGTGCGATGGCGATTTCCAAGGCACGCTTTTCGCCATGGCTAAGCGCACCCGCCATGATCGCCGCGCGATCCGCCAGGCCAACCTCATGCAAGGCATGGCGCGCGGTGTCATTCAGCGCTTCTTCCGAAGCGGCAGCGCGAAAGAACCGAAAGGAAGACCCGCTTTTCGCCTGCGCCGCCAAGGCAACATTTTCCATCACCGAAAAACCCGCGATGATGCTGGTGATCTGAAAACTGCGCGCCAGGCCCGCATGCACGCGGCGCGGGAAGGAAAGGCCCGTGATATCCACGCCAGCAAA
>JADCFR010000409.1 GCA_020249415.1 Roseomonas sp.
ACCTGGTCGGCATGGGCGTGCTCCCGCTGGTCTTTAAGGAAGGCGAAAGCCGTCAGAGCCTTGGCCTGACGGGCGATGAGATGATTGACATCCTGGGCGTGGAAAAGCTCTCGCCCCGCATGATGATGGATGTTGTCATCACCCGCGCCGATGGGTCCCAGGTGAAGACCCAGGTGCTCTGCCGTGTGGATACCGCCGATGAGGTGGAATACTACAAGAATGGCGGCATCCTGCATTACGTGTTGCGCGGGATGGCGAAGGCGGCGTGATTTAGCGCGCACTCACGCAAAGGCGCGGCGCCGAAAGGGCCGCGCTTTTTTATGTTCAATCCGCCAGCCACTCGGCCATCGCGGCATTCACCGCTTCCGGCACTTCCATGCTCGGCAAATGGCCGGAACCGGCAAAGCGCACCAGGCGCGCGCCAGGAATGGCGGCTGCCATTTCCTCAGCGAGGTAAGGCTGCGTCATAACATCATCCTCCCCCACCGCGACCAGCGTCTTGGCGCGGATCGCGGGCAGATGGGGTCTCGAATCAATGCGTCCGGTAAGCGCGGTTTGCTGGCGGAGAAAGGCGTCACGCCCAACCCGTTCCGCCATGGCCATCACCTCGGCTGCCAAGGGGCCATCGAGGCGGGAAGGATGCACCAGCATCGGCAGCAGGCGCGGGGTCACGCCGCGAAAACGCCCGGTCTGGGCAAGGGTGAGCAATCCGCGCCGGCGTTGTGTTTGTTCTGGCGTATCCGCGCGGGCCGAATTGTCGAATAGCGCTAGGCGCTTGACCTGCCCCGGCGCGCGGCGCACCACCTCCAGCGCCACGTGACCCCCCATGGAAAGCCCCGCGACCGCCAATGGCCCATCCAGCCCGGCAAGGGCGGCTTCCGCCATGGCACCGATGCTGTCATGCCCCGTCAGGCAAGCCACCACCACGCGGCGGGAGGCGCCGAAAACCTCGATCTGGTCGCGCCACAGCCGGGCATCGCAGAGCATGCCGGGCAGCAATAACAGGGTTTCGTTCTGAGCCATGGACCGAAACTATTCCCGCAGCGGCGCCTCCGTCCAGGTAACCCCCGCGCGAGGCAACGGAAATCCTTGATTCTCGCGCCGCTTCGGCGCATAGGGGCAACGCTCGCGGATAGGCGGGCCGGATCCGCCGGCCCCGGCATGCGCGCCCCGCCGGGGCTCGGCCTTTCCCGCACCCACCGCCAAGCGCTCGCAGCGCGGGCCTAGAAAGCGATTGAAGTTGAACGAAAATACTGAAGTGACTGCCGCCGAGGCTGTCCAAGCCGACCCGCAAACCCTGCCCGTGCCGCCTGAGACGCCGGAAGCCGCGCCAGCCGAGACCGCCCCCGTGGCGGAAGAGGCCGCGCCCGAAGCCGCACCCGCCGCCGAGGAAGACCGCACGACATTCGATTCCATCGGCCTGTCTGAGGAAATCGTGAAGGCGGTGACGGAATCCGGCTATCGCCACCCAACGCCCATTCAGGAACAGGCGATCCCGCAGGTGCTGATGGGGCGCGATGTGCTGGGCTGTGCGCAAACCGGCACGGGCAAAACCGCGTCCTTCGTGCTGCCCATGCTGGATATCCTGACCGGTTCACGCGCCAAGGCACGCATGCCGCGCAGCCTGATCCTGGAACCGACCCGCGAATTGGCGCTGCAGGTCGCCGAGAATTTCGAGAAATACGGCAAATATCTGAAGCTCAACCACGCGCTGCTGATCGGTGGTGAGAGCATGAATGACCAGCGCGATGTGCTGGAAAAGGGCGTGGATGTGCTGATTGCCACACCTGGCCGGCTGCTTGATTTGTTTGATCGTGGCCGCGTTTTGCTCGCCGATTGCAAGGTGCTGGTGATTGATGAAGCGGACCGGATGCTCGATATGGGTTTCATTCCGGATGTGGAACGCATTGTCTCCATGCTGCCGCCCTTGCGCCAGACGCTTTTCTTCAGCGCCACCATGGCGCCGGAAATCCGGCGGCTTGCCGATGCCTTCCTGTCAAACCCAAAGGAAATCAGCGTCGCGCCCCCGGCATCGGTCGCGACCACGATCACGACGGGCCTCGCTTACGTGCAGCCTTTTGACAAGCGCGAGGCGTTGCGCCGGTTGATTCGGCGTGAACAGGTCAGCAATGCGCTGATTTTCTGCAATCGCAAGATTGACGTGGATATCCTGTACAAATCGCTCAAGAAGCATGGCTTCAGCGTGGGTGCCCTGCATGGCGATATGGATCAAAGCCAGCGCTTCGCCACACTGAATGCCTTCAAGGCGGATGAATTGCAGCTGCTGGTCTGTTCCGATGTCGCCGCACGCGGGCTTGATATCGGCGGCTTGTCCCATGTGTTCAATTTCGATGTGCCCTTCCATTCGGAAGATTACGTGCATCGCATTGGCCGCACCGGCCGCGCCGGGCGTGAGGGCCATGCCTATACGATCGCCACCGCCGATGATGCGAAGAATGTCGCCGCCATCGAAAAACTGACCGGTAAACCGATCCCGCTTCTGGATATCGAAGGGCTGGAGCCGGTGACGGAAGCGGAGATTCAGGAAGCGCTGACCTCCACCAGGCGGGGCCGTGGCCGTGGTGGGCCGGCGCGCAGGCCGGATCGGCGTGATGGCGGGCGTGGCCGGCCGGAACGTGGCCGCCGTGATGCGTCCTCAGACCGCGCGCCGCGCCCGGAAGCGCCGGAAGAAATCGCAGCCGAGGCCCCCGCGCGGCGTGAGCGCACAGAACGTCGCCCGCGTCCGGAAGCGCCAGAAGGTCGCGATGCGCCCCGGCGGGATCGCGCGCCGCGGCGGGACCGTGATGTGCAGCCAAGCGAATTCGCCCTGCGTGAAGCCGCCCTGCGTGAAGCCGCCATGCGTGACCTGCCGCCCCGTGAGCGTGAGGCGCCGCGCCAGGATCGCGATTATCGCAACCGCGACCGGCGCGATGACCTCGGCCCGCCCGTGCAGGGTTTTGGCGATCTGGTGCCGGCTTTCATGCTGATTCCGATTCCCCGCCCACGCCGCGCTGCGGCATCGGCAACGACCGAGGCGGCGCCCGAGGTTGACGCCGCCTGACGCGCCCGCAAACTCCATTTTATCGCCCAAGACAAAGCCAGAGTTGAGGATAGAAGCATGAATGTCGTGACCCCACCGAAGAAGACCGCCATCGCGCCCTTCACCTGGGAAGACCCGTTGCTGCTTGAAGAAGCGCTGACGGAAGAAGAACGCATGATCCGCGACAGCGCGCGGCAATTCTGCCAGGAACGGCTCATGCCGCGCGTGCTGGAAGCCAATCGGCATGAGCGTTTTGATCGCGACATCATGAATGAATTTGGCGAAATGGGTTTCCTGGGTGCGACGCTGGATGGATATGGCTGCGCCGGCGTTTCCTATGTCGCCTATGGGCTGATGGCGCGCGAGGTTGAGCGCGTTGATTCCGGCTATCGCAGCGCGTTTAGCGTGCAATCATCGCTCGTGATGTTTCCGATCCATGCCTATGGTTCGGAAGAACAGAAGCAAAAATACCTGCCGAAGCTCCGCACCGGGGAATGGGTGGGCTGCTTTGGCCTGACCGAGCCCGATGCAGGGTCTGATCCTTCTTCCATGCGCACACGCGCGACCAAGGTGGATGGCGGCTGGAAGCTTTCGGGTTCCAAAACCTGGATTTCCAATTCACCCATCGCCGACGTCTGCCTGGTCTGGGCCAAGGATGATGAGGGCATTCTGCGCGGCTTTTTGCTGGATCGCGGGATGAAGGGCCTCACCACGCCCAAGATCGAAGGCAAGTTCAGCCTGCGCGCTTCCGTCACCGGCATGATCATGATGGATGAGGTGTTTGTG
>JADCFR010000041.1 GCA_020249415.1 Roseomonas sp.
GGCGCGGCAGTGGATGTTTTCCCCGTGGAGCCATCCCGCAATGGGGAGGCGTTCGTCTCCCCCTTGCAGGGCCTGCCGAATGCGATCCTGACACCGCATATCGGCGGCAGCACCGGGGAAGCGCAATCGCGCATCGGCCAGGAAGTGGCGCGCAAGCTGATTGATTTTTCCGACACCGCCGCGACCTTTGGTGCGGTGAATTTCCCGCAGGTGCAATTGCCGGCACGGCCATCGGGTGCCCGTTGGACCCACGCGCATCGGGACACGCCGGGCATGCTTTCGCGCATCAATGAAATCTTCGGCCGGCGTGGGTTGAATATCTCGGCGCAGTATCTGCAGACGGCAAGCAATATCGGCTATCTGGTGATTGACAGTGCCGAGGCGCGGAAGGAGGCGGAGGAGATTTTGGCCGAGCTTCGCGAATTGCCGGGCACGATCCGCGCGCGGTTGATTTACGAACGGCATTGAATGGCGGTTTGGCGCCGGCGGGGGCGGTTTTCTGGCCTCGCCCGGTTCCTTTTTTGCACAATCCCCGCTAAGGGGTGTCAACTTATCCTGACACAGGTGTTTCATGGATCGCATGCTTGCGGGGCGCTCGGCGCTCGTTACCGGTTCAACCTCGGGCATTGGGCTTGGCATTGCGCTGCTGCTGGCGGAGGCCGGCGCCAGGGTGATGCTCAATGGCTTGGGCCGGCCCGAGGATATTGCGGCGGCGCGCGCCAAGGTGGGCGCGGCGATGGGGGGTGGTGACGCACCCTATTCAGCGGCGGATCTTTCCAAGCCCGCGGGCGTGCGCGCCATGGTGGCGGAAGCGGAAGCGGCTTTCGGTGGCGTGGATATCCTGGTGAATAATGCCGGCATCCAATTCGTGAGCCCGGTTGAGGATTTTCCGGAAGAAAAATGGGACGCGATCATCGCCATCAATATGTCGTCCAATTTCCACGCCATCCGCGCGGCGCTGCCGGGGATGAAGGCGCGCGGCTGGGGCCGGATTATCAATATCGCTTCCGCGCATGGCCTGGTGGCGAGCCCGTTTAAGGTCGCTTATGTTGCGGCCAAACATGGCGTGGTTGGCATGACCAAGGTGGTGGCTTTGGAAATCGCCGAGACGCCGATTACCTGCAATGCGATCTGCCCTGGCTTTGTGCGCACACCGCTGGCGGAAGCGCAGGTGAAGCCCTTGGCGGATAAGTTTGGCATTTCGGAAGAAGCAGCGCTGCGCGATCATTTGCTGGTGAAGCAGCCCTCGCGCCGCTGGATTGAGGTTGAGGATATTGCGCGCATGGCGCTTTATTTGTGCGGCCCCGGCTCTGGCGCGGTGAATGGCGCGGCGCTTTCCATTGATGGCGGCTGGATGGCTGCGTGATGGACGCGCATACGCCGGCAGGAAAGGGGGCTGGGACGCCGGCGGAAGACTTGGCTTCACCCGCTGTCGCCAAGCCCGTGGCGAAGAAGCGGCTGAGCCTCGCCCTGCAGGGTGGTGGCACACATGGGGCCTTTACTTGGGGCGCCATGGAACGGCTTTTGGAAGATGAACGCATCGATTTCGATGGGTTTTCCGGCACCTCTGCCGGCGCGATCAATGGCGCGATGGTGGTGCAGGGGTTGATTGAAAGCGGCCCGGCAGGTGCCATCACGGCGCTGGATCGTTTCTGGCGCAGCATGGCGGCGAATCTGGCGATGAGCCCCATGCAGGCGCTGCCTTGGGAAAAGGCGATGTGGGGGCATGACCTGACCTGGTCCATTGCCTATCGCACTTTTGATACGCTCTCGCGCGTGCTTTCGCCCTATCAGATCAATCCCTTTCCGATCAATTACAACCCGCTGCGCGATGCGCTGAACCAGAGCATTGATTTCGAAAGGCTGCGCGAAGAAACCAAGGCGCCGCGTTTGTTTGTTTCAGCGACCAATGTGCGCACCGGCAAGCCGCGCGTCTTCACGCGGCGGGAATTGGATGCGGAGGTGCTGCTCGCTTCCGCCTGCCTGCCGCAGATCTTCAAGGCGGTTGAGATTGACGGCGAATCCTATTGGGATGGCGGCTATCTCGGCAATCCGGCGCTATGGCCGCTTTATGAACAGGGCGGGCCGCCCGACATCATGCTGATCCAACTGAACCCGCAAGTGCGCGAGGAAATGCCGACCAGCGCTTCGGATATTGTGAATCGGCTGAATGAAATCTCCTTCAATGGCAGCCTGATGGCGGAAATGCGCGCGATTGATTTTGTGCAGCGCCTGCTGGATGCGGGGCGCCTGGAACAACCGCGCTACCGGCGGCTGTTCATCCATTTGATCGAGGATGAGGATCGGCTGCGGTCCTTCAAGCTTTCGACGAAATTCAATGGCGATTGGGAGTTTCTGTGCATGCTGCGCCAATTCGGGCGCGATGCGGCGGATAAATGGCTGACCGATCATTTTGACAAGCTCGGCCGCGAAAGCAGCGTGGATATCCGGGAACGGTTTCTGTGACCGCTAAGGATATCTGGGACGCCAAGACCTATTTGCAGTTTGAGGATGAAAGGCTGCGCCCGGCGCTCGATCTGATCGCGCGCATCCCGCATGAGGCGCCGAAGCTGGTGGTGGATTTGGGCTGCGGCGCGGGTAATGCGCTGCCGGTGCTCGCTTCACGCTTTCCAGGCGCGCGGGTGATGGGCGTGGATGGCAGTGCCGCGATGCTCGCCAAGGCTGCGGCGGCAGGGTTCGAGACTGCGCAGGCGGAGATCAGCACCTGGAAGCCTGAGGCGCCCGCCGATGTGATTTTCAGCAATGCCGCGCTGCAATGGCTTGATGGGCATGAGGCGCTGTTCCCGCGCCTGCTGGAATGCCTCGCCCCTGGTGGTGTGCTGGCCGTGCAAATGCCATCCATGCATGCGGCACCTTTGCGCGCGGTGCAGGATCGGCTTGCGCGCGAAGAGCCTTGGGCGGAGGTATTGCAGCGCGTGAAAAGCGCGCCGGCCATTTTGTCGCCGGAAGCCTATTACGCGCTGCTCAGCCCGCGTGTCGCCAAGCTTGAGATGTGGGTGACGGAATACATCCATGTGCTGCAGGGCGAAGACCCGGTGGTGCGCTGGGCCATGGGGACGAGCCTGCGGCCTTTTCTGGATGCGCTGGGGGCAGAAGGCAGCAGGGGTTTTTTGGCGGAATACACTGCGGCGATGCGCGCGGCCTATCCGCCTGGGCCGGATGGGGCGGTGCTGCTGCCGTTTCGGCGGTTGTTCATTTTGGCGCGGAAATAGGGGCTACCCCCGTGCCAAATCCCGCCGGAACCAAACATAAAGCGCCAGCGCTGCACCAAGTGCGGCCACCGCAAAAAATACCGGCGCTGTCGCGCTGCCGGTGACATCCCTCAGCCACCCGGCAAAGGCAGGGCACCCCGTGCAGCCGGCATAGAACCAAACGAAATAAACGCCCAAGCCCCGCGCGCGGCGTTCGGGCGCCACGGCCTCGGCGGCCAGCGCAGAGAAAACCGTGATGGGCAGCGCGTAGCAGAAGCCATGCAGCAGGCCGAAAAGCGGCGCCCAGGCCACATCCAGCATCGGCAAGGCCAGCGCAGCCAGCATGGCAAGCAGGCTCGCGCTGATGGTCATGGGGCCGGCAACACCCGCGCGGCGCGCAAGCCAGGCGCCCGCCGGCACGGCCAGCAGATTGGACCAGGAAATGAGGGAGACAGCGAAGCTCGCCTCCGCAAGGCCAAGGCCGCGCGCCATCAGCATCGGCGGCGCGAAGCTCACCAGCACCATATAGGCGCCATTCACCAGCGCCCAGCAGGCGCCAGCCAGGCACATGCGGCGAAACTCAGCCCGCGTCAGCGCGCTGCTGGCGCTTGTGCTGATTGGCAGCGCGCGCGGTTCCGGCCCGCGGGCCAGCGCAACTGCGATGAAGGCGATGCCCGCAGCAAAGGCTGCGACCTGATAGGGAAATTGCCAGCCATGATCAGGCACAAAGCCGGGTAGCGCCGCCTGCGCCGCGGCAATGCCGAGCGGCCAGCCCAGCACATAAACCGCCATGGCGGGGAAAAGGTCTCGGCCCAGGAAGCGGTCCTGCACCATTTTGGTGAGCAACAAAATCACCAGCAGCGTGCCAAGCCCCATCAGCAGCCGCCCTGTGATCAGCCGCGCGACTTCGTCAGCACTGGCGGAAACCACAGCGCCCGGGATCAGCAGTACAAGCCCCAGCAGCACGCCGCGCCTGTCGCCCAAGCGCCGCGCGACCAGGCCCAAGGGATAGGCGAGGAAAAGCCCCGGCAGCCAGAACAAGCCAACCAGCGTGCCGAAGCCCGCCCAATCCAAGGCGAAGGCATCCACCAAGGCGGGGCCAGCGGCGCCGGGGGCTTGGAACATCGCGCCCAAGGCCGCGCGCAGGATGAAGACTGCCAGCAAAAACGCAGCGGCTGACCTCAAAAAACCCATATCAGACGAGCCCTGCCTCCGCGCCGCAGCGCCACCATCGCGTTTTGCCGAAA
>JADCFR010000410.1 GCA_020249415.1 Roseomonas sp.
CTTGGCGGCGAAGCTGAGCCCAGCGAGCGGGCCTGCGGCCGCCCCGGCGCGCCTGGTGCGCTCACCCGGAATGAAGGCGCCAACGCTGTCTTCGATCATGCCAAGCTCCTGCTGCCAATATCCGCGCGGAAACTGCGCCAGGCGGGCGGGTCAGGCAAGGGCGAAAAAAAGCGGGACACGGGGGCAGGCCGGTCCCGACACATCAGGCTTGAAAGTGGCAACCTGGCCCTGATGAAACGGGTCCGGCGCCTTATTGATCAGGTAAGGTCGAGCAAAGCGGCCTTCACGGTCAGCGCCGCGATGCCAGCCGCCACAAAGGCCGCTGGTTCGCCAAAGCGCTTGGCCACAAAATAGGCCACACCGGCAAAAATCAGCGCCCAGCAACCAATCTCGCCAAGGCTTGGGGAGATATTCATGGTCAGACCTCCGATAATCTGGAGGAAGACTAACACTCAATTCATGAAAGTCCAGTTATAAATTGGCCAGCCCCCATCACGGGGCCTCACCCCGAAAACTGGCGAGCGACCGACGCGGGCGGCCATCCGGGCCGAAATTCGCGCCATCCAGCCAGGCGGCGATGGCATCGCGCCGGTTGGGCCATTCGTCAGCGATGATCGAAAACCACGCCGTATCCCGCCGCCTGCCCTTCACCACCAAATGGGCGCGATGCGTGCCTTCATAGGTAAAGCCAAGCCGCGCCGCTGCCCGGCGCGATGGCATGTTCAGCGCATTGCATTTCCAAACCAGCCGCCGATAACCCAGATCATCCATGGCATGGCGCATCAGCAGAAACATGGCTTCTGTGGCAGCCCGCGTGCGCTGCATGCGGGGTGAAAACCAGATATTGCCGATCTCGATATCCGCATGGGCGGGGGCGATTTGCATCAGCGTCAGCCAGCCATCCGCCGTGCCGGTGCGATGCGGGCGAATGGCCCAGGCGATCGGGTCATGCGTCACCGCGAAACCCGCGACATGGGCGCGCATCGCCGCCGCATCGCGAAACGGCCCATAGCCCATATAGGCCCAGCCCTCACCACCCGTGTCGCGTTCCGCCGCGCGCCACAAATCCTCGGCATGGCGGAGATGGAGCGGCTCCAGATCAACCGACTGGCCCCTATGCGGGATGCGCGCCGGCAAGGGGCGCGGCGTGGCATCCACCAGCGGGCCAAGCGGGGGATTGGTGGCGGGGTCCCAGGGGACGCCTTCGGGCAGGTTTTCCATCGCCCCAGAAGAAACGCCCGGCGCGCGGGATGCAAGCCATGATTGCCGGTTGCGCGCCGCGCCGCACCGCAGCAAAAGGGGGGCCATGAATACGGCCCCTTCCCCCGCCCCCGCCATCCCCGCCGCCTATTTCGGGGAAAAGGTCACGCATGTGCATCATTGGACGGATCGGCTGTTTTCCTTCCGCTGCACGCGCGATACGGCGTTTCGCTTCCGCGCCGGTGAATTCGCCATGATCGGGCTGATGGTGGATGGCAAGCCGCTGGTACGCGCCTATTCCATGGCGAGCCCGACTTGGGATGAGGCATTGGAATTCCTGTCCATCAAGGTGCAGAACGGGCCACTCACATCGCGCCTGCAACATATCAAGCCGGGCGACACCGTGCTGATTGGCCGCAAGCCCACCGGCACCCTCGTCACGGATAACCTATTGCCAGGCCGCAGCCTTTGGATGCTGGCCACCGGCACCGGCCTTGCCCCGTTTCTGAGCCTGACGCGCGAGCCTGATGTCTATGATCGCTATGGCACGGTGGTGGTGGCCCATACCGTCCGCCAGGTGGCGGAATTGGCCTATCGGGAGATGTTCGAACGCGATCTGGCGCAGGATGAATTCCTCGGCGAGATCATCGCCGGCAAGCTTCGCTACTACCCCTCCGTGACGCGGGAGCCCTTCCCGACCCAAGGGCGGATCACGAATCTGATCGAAACCGGGCGGATTTTCGCTGATCTGGGCTTGCCCGCGCTGGACCCCGCCCATGACCGGGTGATGCTCTGCGGGTCTGAGGCGATGAACCGAGACTGCAAGGCCATGCTGGAAGCCCGCGGCTTTGTGGAGGGATCGAACAACGCCCCCGGCAGCTATGTGGTGGAAAAGGCTTTTGTGACGAAATAGCTCGGCAGGCCCTTGGCGCTGCAAAAAAACATTGCGTCATGGGCCTGTCATCCATATGACACGGCGCGTGAAGCTCAGCCCCAGCCTAGCCGGGGGGCGCCACCAAGGGAGAAGCAAATGACCGGTTCCAACACCTCTGCGCCCGCGCGGCGCGGCTTTTTGAAGGCGGCTGCCGCCACGGGCGCAGGCGTCGCTGTGCTCGCAACCCCCAATGTCAGCCGCGCGCAAACCACCACGCTGCGCTTCCAGTCCACCTGGCCGCAGCGCGACATCTTCCATGAATTCGCGGGCGATTTCGTGCGCCGCGTGAATGACATGGCGGGCGGGCGCTTGCGCCTTGAATTGCTTGCTGCTGGTGCCGTGGTTGGCGCCTTCCAGTTGCTGGATGCGGTCAGCGCCGGCACGCTTGATGGCGGCCATGGCGTGCCGGCTTATTGGTTCGGCAAGAACAAGGCGTTTTCGCTGTTCGGCACCTCGCCCCCCTGGTTCGGCGATGCCAATCAGCTGCTCGGCTGGTATCATTATGGCGGCGGCGAGGCGCTCTATAATGAGCTGCTGAATGACCTTGTCAGGGTCAATGTCGTGTCCTTCATGACCGGCCCGATGCCGACACAGCCGCTTGGTTGGTTCAAGAATGCGATCGAACGTCCGGAACAGATTCGCGGCCTGAAATACCGCACCGTGGGCCTCGCGGCTGATCTTTTCGCGGAACTTGGCGCGGCGGTGGTCTCACTGCCCGGTGGGGAAATCGTGCCCGCCTTGGAACGCGGCGTGATTGACGGGGCGGAATTCAACAACCCATCCTCTGACCGCGTGCTCGGCTTCCCGGATGTGGCGAAGAACTATATGATTCAGTCCTTCCATCAGCGCACGGAAAGCTTTGAAGTGCTGTTCAATAAGGCGAAGTTCGCAGCACTTCCGGCCGAGCATCAGGCGATCATCAAATTCGCTTCTGAAAGCGCCTCTGCCGATATGTCCTGGAAGCTGCAGGATCGCTATTCGCGCGATCTGCTTGCCATGGCGCAGCAGCAGGGCGTGCAGGTACGCCAGACGCCGCGCCCGGTGCTTGACGCGCAGCTCGCCGCCTGGAATCGCGTGGTTCAGAAGTATGAAGGCGATGCCTCCTCCCCCGCCGCGGGGCCCTTCTTCAAGAAGGTCTGCGATAGCCAGCGTGACTGGTGCCGTCGCGTTGGCAGCTTCTTCCTGCGCTATGAAGCAAGCCCGGTGATTTCCTATAATCACTTCTTCGGCGCGCGCTGATTTGCAGTAACGGGGTGCGGGTTTCGGCCCGCACCCTTTTTGATGCCCCAATCCCCGGGGCCATGATCGAAAGCCCGCATCATGCAGCGACTGCTTCTTGGCATTGATCGCTTCAGCACCCTGGTTGGCCAGACCTTCGCCTGGAGCATCCTGGTACTGACCTTTGTCGTGACTTATGAAGTGGTGATGCGCTACGCCTTCCGCGCACCGACCACCTGGGCCTATGACACTTCCTATATGCTTTATGGCACGCTGTTCATGATGGCCGGCGCCTATGCGCTGTCACGCAATGGGCATGTACGCGGCGATTTTCTTTATCGGAATTTCAAGCCTGAAAATCAGGCGAAGCTTGATCTTGTTCTTTACATCCTGTTTTTCTTCCCGGCGATTTTTGCCTTCATGATTTCCGGCTGGACCTTTTTCACGCAATCCTTTGCGCAGAATGAAAGGTCCATGTTCAGCCCGACCGGCCCGGTGATCTGGCCCTTTAAGTTCCTGATCCCGGTGGTGGGTGTGCTGTTGCTGCTGCAAGGGATTGTGGAAGTTGTGCGCTGCATCCAATGCATCCGCTCCGGCGTTTGGCCAAAGCGGCTTTCGGATGTGGAAGAATTGGACCAGCAAATCCTTGCCGCCGCCGCCGAACAGGACCCCGAGGAATTGGCGCGCCGCATGGCCACGTCCGGCCAGATCCCTATTGAAACGCCAAAGAAGGGCTGATGCGCCATGTCTGACGGTATGCTCGGGCTCACGCAGCTCTTTCTGTTCCTGTTCTTCATCATGCTGGGCTTCCCGATTGCCTTTACGCTGATGGCGATGGGCTTGTTCTTTGGCTATCTCGGCATGCAGGAACGTATTTTTGACCTGCTGGTGCAGCGCACCTATGCGGTCATGTCGAATGACGTGCTGATCAGCGTGCCGCTTTTCGTGCTGATGGGCTATATCATCGAACGCGCGAATATCCTGGACCGGTTGTTTCGATCCTTGCAGATGGCAAGCGGCAATATTCCAGGATCATTGGCTGTAGCCACATTGGCGACTTGCGCTTTGTTTGCGACCGCAACCGGGATCGTTGGTGCCGTTGTGACCCTTATGGGCCTGCTCGCTTTTCCGGCCATGCTCCGCGCGGGTTATGATGTCAGGCTGGCATCGGGGGTTATTTGCGCGGGGGGCTGCCTTGGCATCCTGATCCCGCCTTCGATCATGCTGATCCTGTTTGGCGCAACCGCCGGGGTTTCGGTGGTGCAGCTTTATGCTGCGGCCTTCATCCCCGGTGTTATGTTGGCGGGCTTGTACATTCTCTATGCCATGGGCATTGCCCTCGTGAAGCCGCAAATGGCGCCGCGCCTGCCGCCCGAGGAAGTGAATATCCCCTTCAGCCAAATCGCGATTTCGCTGCTGACCTCCTTCATCCCGCTTGCGGCGCTGATTGCCATGGTGCTCGGCGCCATTCTGATGGGGCTCGCGACACCCTCAGAAGCCGCCGCCATGGGCAGCCTTGGGTCCATTATCCTCGCTGTGGTCTATCGGTCCTTTTCCTTTGCCAAGCTCAAGGAAAGCGTGTTCCTGACCGCGCGTACTTCCGCCATGGTGTGTTGGTTGTTTGTGGGGAGCGCGATTTTCTCCTCGGTCTTTGGCTATCTCGGCGGGCAGGATCTGGTGGAGCAATTCTTCAAATCCCTGCCGCTCAATACCTTCACCTTCATGATCCTGGCGCAGTTGCTGATCTTCATCCTGGGCTGGCCCTTGGAATGGACGGAAATCATCGTGATTTTCGTGCCGATCTTCCTGCCGCTTTTGGATGATTTCGGCGTTGATCCGCTGTTCTTCGGCGTGATGGTGGCGCTCAATCTGCAAACCTCCTTCCTGTCGCCGCCGGTTGCCATGGCGGCCTTCTATCTGAAGGGGGTGGCGCCGAAGCATGTGCGGCTTGAGGATATTTTCAAGGGCTGCATGCCCTTCATCTACATCGTCATCATGTGCATGCTGATGATCTATGTCTTCCCCGGCCTGGTCACCTGGCTGCCTGAACAGCTTTATGGCTTCACGCCGTCCAGCGGCACGCCGATCCAATTGGATGTCCCGCCGGAGGGCGGCTTCCAGGAGGATGAAGTGCCGCGGATTGCCGATTAGCGCCATGGAGCAGGACCCCATCACGCGCGCCATTGGCTATTTGTCTGAGGCTTTCGAGACCGGCAATCCGCTGGCGCCGCTGCCCGCGGAAATCGCCATCACCACCCAGGATGACGCCGAGGATGTGGCCGGTGGTGTGCTTGCGCGGCTTGGCTTCGCGCCTTGCGGTGTAAGGGTCGCGCCGGCAGCTGATGGCAGCCTGATCACCGGCCCCATGCTGGAAGCCCGGTTTCTGGATGATGGCGCGGGGCTGTCGCTCGAGATCATGCGCCATGGCCGCGCCTCGGCCGCCCTGCTGGGTGTGCTGGGTGCCGCTTTGGCGCCTGAGGTGACATCGCCCCCTGAGATCACCGCCATCCACCCGGCGCTGGATATCAGCGCCAGCCGCTTCACCCAAGGCCCGGCGGATCGCTTGGCGGAGATTGCTGATCTGGCCGGGCTTGGGTTGCTGGTGCTGGGCAAGCGCCGGGCCATGCCCGAAGCGCCAAGCCGCGTGGCACTGATTGAAGGTGAAGGCTCAGCGCGCGGCAGGCCCTTCGACCTGCACGCGGCCTTCGCCCAGGCAGCGGCGGAAGCGCGGCGCTTGGGTGGTTTGCCCGCAGGCGCGGTGCTGGTGGTGGCGGGGCTTGGTGCGCCGGTGGTTGGGTTGAAGGCCGGCGCGCGGTTCACGGCGCGCTTTACCGGCATTGGCAAGGTCAGCGCCCGCTGCGGCTAACGCGGAGAGCATGCTTCTTTTAACTGGAAGCACATCTGGAATAGGCGAAGTAGTTGCTGCAGTCGCTTGGGCTGACAATGTCGATCAGCGATCTGGCCTTTCGCCAAGTTTCTTCGA
>JADCFR010000411.1 GCA_020249415.1 Roseomonas sp.
CCACAACATCCTCAAGCTCTACAAGGCAACAGCATAAACAAAGGGGGACACGCACCAGAAACCTTGCTGGGGTCATCGTGAAAAAAGGCCGACGGCCATTATCAGACAGGCTCCTAGGTCAGATACCAGGAGGATCGGGTGGGGGATCTCGCCAGCGCATTCAGAACAGCCATTGGCCTGATCCTGTCCCTGGATCCGTCGGTGCTGACCATTGTGACGCTGTCCTTGCGGGTCAGCCTCTCGGCCCTGGTGCTGGCGGCGCTGATCGGGCTGCCGATGGGGGCGCTTTTGGCGGTGGCGCGGTTTCCGGGGCGGGGCAGCGTGATCACGCTGATCAATGCGCTGATGGGGCTGCCGCCGGTGGTGGTGGGGCTGCTGATTTATTTGTTGCTGTCGCGGTCCGGGCCACTTGGTTCATTCGGGCTGCTGTTCACACCCTCAGCCATGATCATTGCGCAGGCGGTGCTGATCACGCCCATCCTGGCGGCGCTGACGCGCCAAGTGCTGGAAGGCATGTGGGAAGAATATGCCGAACAGCTCCGGTCCTTCGGGGCGGGGCCGTGGCGCGCGGTGCCGACCTTATTGTGGGATGGTCGCTTCATGCTGCTGACGGTGCTGCTGGCGGGGTTTGGCCGGGCGGCGGCGGAAGTGGGCGCGGTGATGGTGGTGGGCGGCAATATTGAAGGCTTCACCCGCGTGATGACCACCGCGATTGCGCTTGAAACCAGCAAGGGCGATTTGCCGCTGGCGCTCGCGCTGGGGATGGTGCTGATGGCGATTGTGCTTGGCGTGAATGCGCTGGCGCAAGGCGTGCGCAGCATTGCCGCGCGCTGGGCTGGCTGACATGCGCGCGCCCGACACCATTCTGCCGCTGTGCGCCGAAGGCTTGGGTTTCTCTGCCGGTGGTGTCGAGATTCTGCGCGATGTTTCGCTGACGATAACCGCAGGCGCACCGACACTGCTGATTGGCGCCAATGGCGCCGGCAAAAGCGTATTGTTGCGCCTACTGCATGGTTTGCTGAAGCCCTCGGCCGGGCGCGTATTCTGGGCGATGCCAACCGAACATGCCGCGCGGCGCCAGGCGATGGTGTTCCAGCGCCCGGTACTGCTGCGCCGGTCCGTGCTGGCCAATACGCTTTATCCCATGGTTTTGGCTGGTGTGGCGCGGGGTGAACGCGAAGCGCGTGCGGCGGAGGCTTTGGCGCTGGTCGGCCTTGCTGATCGCGCGGCGGATCCGGCGCGCAAGCTTTCCGTGGGTCAGCAACAGCGCCTGGCCTTGGCGCGCGCTGCGGCTTTGCGGCCGGAATTGCTGTTTCTGGATGAGCCTTCCGCCAGCCTTGATCCCGCCGCGACGCGCGCGGTGGAGGAGATTGTGCTGAAGCTTGCCGCACGCGGCACAAAGATTGTGATGACGACGCATGATCTGGCGCAGGCGCGGCGGCTGGCGGGCGATATCATCTTTCTGCATCGCGGCAGCGTGCTGGAACAGGCGCCGGCCGAGGCGTTTTTCAGCCAGCCCGCTTCAGCGACCGCGCGCGCCTTTTTGCGCGGCGAATTGGTGTGGTGAGGGGCGGAGGGACGGTGATGCAGATTGCCCGACGTGGGCTTTTGCCGCTGCTGCTTGCGGCGGTTGCGCGGCCTGCCTTGGCGCAGCAGCGCAGCATTACGCTTGCTTCCACCACCAGCACGGAACAATCCGGGCTATTTGGCCATATCCTGCCGATCTTCACGCGTGAGGCCGGCATTGCCGTGCGCGTTGTGGCCTTGGGCACCGGGCAAGCCTTGGATGTCGGTCGGCGCGGCGATGCGGATGTGGTCCTTGTGCATGATCGCGCGGCGGAAGAACGCTTTGTGGCCGAAGGTTTCGGCGGGCCGCGGCGGCATGTGATGTTCAATGATTTCGTGATCACCGGCCCCGCAGCCGATCCCGCGCGCATTGCCGGGCTTGGTGATACGGCGGAAGCGCTGCGCCGCATCGCCGCCGCACGCGCGCCCTTCATCAGCCGAGGTGATCGCAGCGGCACCCATGCGGCGGAGCTTCGCCTCTGGCAATTGGCCGGCATTGATCCCGCAAGCGGGCGCGGCCAATGGTATCGCGAAGTGGGCCAGGGCATGGGGCCGGCCTTGAATACCGCTGCCGCGCAGGGTGCTTATGTTTTGGCCGATCGCGGCACCTGGCTGAGTTTCCGCAACCGGCAGGATCAGCGCATTTTGATCGAGGGCGATACGCGGCTGTTCAATCAATATGGCGTCATGCTGGTCAATGCGCAGCGCCATCCGCATGTGAAGGCCGCCGATGGGCAGCGCTTCATTGATTGGCTGGTTTCACCCGCCGGGCAGGCCGCGATTGCTTCCTATCGCATCAATGGGGAGCAGCTTTTCTTCCCCAATGCGGATAAGCCGGAACCGGTATCCTGATGTTGGATTAGGCTACCGCGACGCGCGCTTCGGCGCGCGCCTGACGGCCTTTTTCATCCGTCCAGATGAATTCAAAATGGCCAGGCTTGTCCAACCGCACGAAAAACACGTGATAGGGATTGGTCGAAGTGCCATTCTGGAAATCAGCGGCAAAGAGCGTTTCGCCATTCAGCCGCACCATCAGCCGCGTCAGCATATCGCGCGGCAAGGCACGGCCTGCTTCATGGCGCAGCCCCGTTTCCATCGGGTGTTCGATCAGGGTGCGGATTTCAATCACCTCACCGGCGCGGGCGCTGCGCGGGATGCGAATGCGGGGCTGGGATGGCAGCGCGCTCATGAAAGGCACCCCCCGGCGCCAACGCGCAATTCCGCGCTGGTGCGCATGACGCGGCCCGTGCTGGTTTCCGCCAGCACGATCAGGCGCTGATCTTCAGCCAGGCGAATGCGTGTTTGCACTTCAGCGCGCGCCAGCATCGGTGTCAGCCGGAAAGTCGCGACACCCGGCGTTGGGTTGCGCGAGGCAAAAACATGAATGGCGGTGACATGATCCTGCGCCGTCATTGGGCTTTCCACCACAATGCCGAGCGGCACCTGGCCGCCATTCTCGGCAAGGGCTGGCACGCGGAGCAGAATGCCGCCATCAGTCACGGGCTTTTCGCCAACCGCATCCCGGAGCGCGGTGTTCAGCGCATCATCAGCCCGCGCCGTGGCGGCGAAGGGCAGCGCGAGTAGCGCGAGGCAGGTTCTGCGAGCGATCATCAACACCTCCATGCCGCGCCGTTCGATGATAGGGGACGCAGCAAGAAATTCTCCAGCCAAGGGCCGATCGAGGCCCTGACCGCAGATGATATGAAGGCTGAACTTTTCAGACGCAAGCAGAATTTTTTAATACTATCAGCGGATTAGATGGGATAAAGAGCTTGCTGCCTGGGTAGCGAATTTTGGAAATTCCTTCTCAGCGATCCAGGCGAAACAGCGGGCGCA
>JADCFR010000412.1 GCA_020249415.1 Roseomonas sp.
ACGCCGCAGCTTGTGCAGATATTCTTTCTGTTCTTCGCGCTGCCGGAATTCGGCATCATCCTTTCACCCATCACCGCCGTGCTGATCGGCATGACCCTGAATGCGGGCGCCTATTTGACCGAGATTGAACGCGCGGGATTTGCTTCGGTTCCCCAGGCGGAATTGGATGCGGCGGAAACGCTTGGTTTTTCTCGCCCGCAGACCATTTGGTATGTGATTGCGCCGCATGTCGTGCGCACACTCTACCCCTCGCTTTCCAATCACTACATCATCATGACCTTGGGCACCTCTATGGCGGCGATCTTCGGGGTGGAGGAACTCACGGGCCGTGCGCTGAATGCCAATGCGATTTCCTTCCGCTCCGTGGAGATTTTCTCAATCACCGCAGGGATTTACATTCTGCTGACGATCATCGCGTCGGTATTGCTATGGCTGCTTGGCAGATGGCTATTCCGTGTCAAGGCCAGGATTTTTTAGTGATGTCGGCCTGGCAAATCCTGGCCAATGAGGCGCCGCGCTTTTTCACCTGGTGGAACATGCTGTTCCTGGGCCAAGCGGTGCTGAATACGCTGATTGCCTCGGTGATCGGCTGCGCGCTTGGCTATGCGTTGGGCTTTTTGCTGGCGACATTGCGTCTGCCGCAGGTGGTGCCCTTCGCACCATTACGCAGCCTTGCCATTCTATGGGTGGAGACCTTCCGCCGCATTCCGTTTCTCGTCCTACTGCTGCTGGTGTTTTTCCTCGGCCAGGTCCTGCGGCTGGAAGCGCCCTTATGGGCGGTGGCCATCACCGCCGTTGCCATTCGCATGAGTGCGCTGGCGGCAGAAAATATTCGCGCCGGCTATGACAGCGTGCGCCCGCAGCAATGGGAAGCGGCGCTGACCATGAACCTGCCGGCGCTGACCGCGCTCAGGCGCGTGGTGCTGCCGCAATCCTGGCGCGTGATTCTGCCGCCTTCCATTGTGCATGTCCTCAGCATGGTGAAGGAAACCTCACTGGTGTCACAAATCGGCTTCATTGAAATCACTTTTGCGGCGAAAATGCTGACGCAGCGCGGCTTTAGCGCCATGATCACCTATGGCACGGCGCTCATCTTGTATTTCTGCGTGTCCTGGGCGCTGGCGTCCTTGGCGCGGGCAGCGGAACGTCGCCTGACGACACGGCCCTCGCTCACAATCCCGACGCCTTGAGCGCCGCGGTCAGTGCCGCCGCATCCGCGGCATCCACAGGCGGTTGCGGCGGGCGGACGGTCGCATCAGCGATAATGGCCAGCTCTCGCAAACACCATTTCAAGCGTGCGGTGGCGCGTCCGCCCGGCGGGGCTCCATAAATCGCTTCCGCCAAGGGTTCCAGTTTTTCATGCAGCGCGCGCGCAGTGAGCAGATCATTCGCCCGCACCGCCGCATCCAAGGCGACGATTTCATCGGGCATAATGTCCGCGAGTGAAACAAGGCTGCCGTCACTGCCATGCACCATGCAGGCCAGCAGATGCTCATCACCGCTGGCGCAGACGGCAACATCTGGGCGCAGTTGCTTCACCTGGCGGCGCAGCGCATCATAGCCATCCACTTCCCAGCCACCTTCCTTGATGCCGACAACGGTTTCAATCTTCAACAGCTCCGCCAGCGTCTCAGGCGTGAAACCCATCCGCCCGGCGGCGTGATGCGCCTGGAACAGGAACAACGGCATGTCCGGCACGGCTTCAGCGATGGCGCGGTGATGCAGCACGGCCATGGCAGTGGTATGCGCCAGCGCAAAGGCGTTGGGCAGAAAAACCATGATGGCATCAGCGCCCGCTGCCCGCGCCTCCCGCGCTTCTTCTGCTGCTTGCAGCGAGGATTCGGCATTCACGCCCGCCACGATCAGGCGTGTTGCGTCAATAGTGGCGCGGGTCACCTCCACCGCACTGCGTTTTTCAGCGCGGGTGATGACGTAATTCTCCCCGGCGTGGCCATTGATCAAAACACCGCGTATGCCAGGGCGCATGACGCAATGCGCAGTATGGGCAGCATAGCCATCCCAATCCGGCGCAAAATCCGCGCGCATCGGCAGAACGGTTGAGGGGTAGATGCCATGAAAGCGCGTATCATTCATGTGGAATTGCTCCCTTGCTGGAGAAGCCGATCTATCGGAAATAGCGGCAGTTCTGGCGCCTCGCCCAATATCGCTTGCGCCAGGATGCGACCCATATAGGGGCCGCTGGTATAGCCGGAATGCACGCTGCCGATGATCCAGGCATCGTCAATGCCGGGGATGGGGCCGATGGCGGGCAGCGCATCCGCCGTTTCCGCTTCCAACCCCAGCCAGGAACGCACAACCCGCGCCTGCCGCAAAGCCGGCACGGTATGCGCCGCGAGCCGCACATTGCCGAGGAAATTTTCCGGCCGTACCGCGACACCACCACGCGCGCGATCGCCAATGCCTTGCCAGCCACCACCGATCAGCACCGTGCCATTGGCATATTGCTTGAGACTCAAAAGACCCGAGGCAACGCCAAGTACCGTGCGCATCACGGGTGGCATGCGTTCGGTCACCACCAGCTGATTGATCAGCACCTTGATCGGCAGCGTCACGCCAAGCCAGGCCGCCATATCCTGCAACCAAACACCACCCGCGAGCACCACGCGCTGCGCCTCAACCGGGCCCGAGA
>JADCFR010000413.1 GCA_020249415.1 Roseomonas sp.
ACGCGCTGCTGCAGCTTCTTGGCCGTGATGGAGAAGACCGCGCGCTTGCCCGCCAATTCGGCCGAGCCGTAATCCAGCGGAAACACCACCTGGATATCGCGGCTGTCGCCCACCGAAAGCCCTTCCATCTGCTCGGTAAAGCCCGGAATGAAGCCAGGGCCGCCGACTTCAATCGGCATATCGGTGGCCGAACCACCCGCGAAGGGCGCGAGTGCCGGTTCTTCCGTACCCGCAATCAACCGCGCCGGACCGATGCGGAGTGTGAATTCCACCGCCGCCCCCGCCGGCATGCCATGCAAATAAATAAAGGGCCGGCAGGCGCCGATTTCCGCCTGATTGGGGAAGGTGAAAGCAAGCGTGCTGCGCCCGGCCGTCACGTCAAAGGCGTCGCGCTGCATATCCAGAAAATCAACGCCATCGGCGCGCAGGCTGTAGAAATTGAAGCCAAGCTTGCCCTGTGTGGCTTCCGGCAGGCTGCCGCCAGCCAGCTTGGTGCTGACCATCAGGCTTTGCGTGGCACCCGGTGCCGCGGCGATGCCCTTGGCACCTTCCAGGAATACCTGCACCCAGCCGGCTTCGCTCGCCGTGCCGCTGACGCGCAGATCGAAATAGGGGAGCGCCTCTTCCGTGCCGATGGCAGCGATTTCGGATTTCAGGCCATCCGCAAGCGCAATCTCCCACCCGCGCGGCGCCTGGCCAGGGATGCCAGGCACGGCGCCGAGTGCGGGGCCATTGGTCAGCAGGTCCGGCACCACGGAACCGGCGAAGTCGCAGACCATCACCTCGCCCTTGGTCGCAGGGCGGGCTTCGGTCACATCCGTCAATTCGCCATTGCGGGTCGCGAGGGTTTCCAGAATCTTTTGCACTTCCTCATCGGAAGGCTCGGCGCGCAGGCGTTCCAACTCGATGCCGGAAAATTCGGGCATCGGCACATCCGGCAGCACTTCCAATTCCATGCGGAATTCAAGATCAGTGCCTTCGGCGAAATTCGTCACTTCGATCTTGGGCTGCAAGGCGGGCTTCAGGCCGCGATCCGTCACAACCTTGCGCTGCGCGTCATTCACGGATTCTTCCAGCACCTCGCCCATCACGGCGGTGCCATAGCGCTGCCGCACAATGGAAAGCGGCACCTTGCCTGGGCGGAAGCCTGGCAGCGAAACCGTCTTGGCGATTTCAGCAAGGCGCTTTTCGCGGCTGGAGGCGATATCGCCGGCCGGAAGCGTCACGGAATAGGCGCGCTTCAAACCTTCATGCGCGAGCTCATTAACCTGCATCGGAGGATCGTCCATCCCAAGTTAGAGAAACAAAAGGCACTGGCGGCGCTTTGGTGCGGGCGAAGGGACTCGAACCCCCAAGGCTTGCGCCACCGGAACCTAAATCCGGCGTGTCTACCAATTCCACCACGCCCGCGCCGGGCGGCGCCGCGCCGCGGTCGGCGGCTGGGCTTTAGCCTATGCCTTCACGCTTTCCAAGTGAGGTAACGCCATTTCTGCTTCAAGAAACCAAAGCCTGGGCGCAGGCATCCAGAATGGCGGCCTCATCCAGCCCATATTCGCGGTAGAGGTCGGGGATATCGCCGGCCTGGCCGAAGCGGTCCACGCCAAGGGGCACCACCTTCTGCCCGCGCACGGAGCCAAGCCAGGCATGGGCGGCAGGGTGGCCATCCAGCACCGTGACCAAGGCCGCATTGGGCGCCAAGGGTTCCAGCAGGGTTTCGATCCAGCTTGGCGCGCCAAAGCCGGCGCGCGCCTTGCGCCGTGCGGCGAGCCAATCCGTATGCAGCTTATCCGGGCTTGTGATGGCGAGCAGCCCGGCCTCGGGGATGTCTTCGCGGATGGTGTTGAAAGCGGCCAGGGCCTCCGGCGCCAGGGCGCCCTGATAGGCCAGCGCAAAACTCGCCCCCGGTGCGGGCGGCACCACCCAATAGGCGCCGGCAATCACCGCTGCGGGGTCGAGGTTGCGTTCGGGCTGTTCCAGCCCGCGCGTCGAAAGCCGGAGCCATACCGCCGATCCATCGGGCTTTTGCATATGATGAAAGGCATGGCGCAACAGGATCGCCAATTCATCGGCATGGGCAGGTTCATAGGCCACAAGCCGGTCCTGCGCCATGCCGATCAAGGGCGTATTGACGCTTTGGTGCTGGCCGCCTTCCGGTGCCAAGGTCAGGCCGGAAGGCGTTGAAACCAAGAGAAACCGCGCATCCTGATAGCAGGCATAGATCAGCGCATCCAAACCGCGATTGACGAAGGGGTCATAGACCGTCCCCACCGGCAAAAGCCTGGCACCGTAAAGCCGGTCCGCAAGGCCGAGGCCGGCCAACAGCAGGAACAGGTTCTGTTCCGCAATGCCCAATTCCACATGCTGGCCCTCCGGCGACATCCCCCAGCGCTGCGCCGAGGCAAGCTTCGCGTCGCGGAACACGTCATTCTTTTTGTGGCGGTCAAAAATACCGCGCCTATTCACCCAGGGGCCGAGATTGGTGGAAACCGTCACATCCGGGCTGGTGGTGACAATGCGCTTGGCGAGGTCGGCATTCTCCCCCTGCCCGCGCCCGATTTCGGCCAGGATTTCGCCAAAGGCAGCCTGGGTGGAGTGCTTGCGCCCCGCCGGCACGCGTGGTGCGGCAAAGCGGTCCGGCACATGGATCACAGGGCATTGCAGGGACCGGCCCTGGGGCGACAGGGGCTTGGCGAAATCAATGCTGGCCAGGAAGTCGCGCAATTCTTCCTCGGGCACATCAAGCCCTTCAAATTCATCCCATTCCTGACCGGGGCGGATCTTCATGGCGGCGCGGAAGCCTTCCATCTGCTCCTTGGTCATCAGCCCGGCGTGATTGTCCTTATGCCCGGCAAAGGGCAGGCCCATGCCCTTGATGGTATAGGCAATGAAGCAGGTCGGTTGATCGCCTGCCGCATCCTGGGCGCGGAAGGCCTCGGTCAGGGTTTCGATATCATGCCCGCCGAGATTGGTCATGAGCGCGGAAAGCTCATCATCCGAAAGCGGGTCAATAATGGCGCGAATGCCGGCAACGCGGCCAAGATCAGCCAGGATGGCGGCACGCCAGGCGGCGCCCCCCTGGAAGGTCAGCGCGGCGTAGAGGCTGTTTGGGCAATCATCAATCCAGCGGCGCAATTGATCGCCATCGGGCCGGGCAAAGGCCGCTTCCAGCTTGCGGCCGTATTTGAGCGTCACGACATTCCAGCCCATATCGCGGAACAGGCCCTCGATCCGGCCAAAAAGCCTGTCCGGCACAACCGAATCGAGGGATTGGCGGTTGTAATCCACCACCCACCAGACATTGCGGATATCGTGCTTCCAGCCCTCCAAAAGGGCTTCGTAGATATTGCCCTCATCCAATTCGGCATCGCCGACAACGGCGACATGGCGGCCCGGTGGAATGCCCTCAGGCACCATGCGATGCAGATGGACATAATCCTGCACGAGCGACCCGAAGGACGCCAGTGCCACGCCAAGCCCGACAGAGCCGGTGGAGAAATCCACCTCCGCCCCGTCCTTGGTGCGGGAGGGATAGGGCTGGATGCCGCGGAATTGGCGGAGCGTTTCCAGCTTGTCGCGGCTTTGCCGGCCCAGCAGGTAATTGATGGCGTGAAACACCGGGCCCGCATGGGGCTTCACCGCCACGCGGTCCGCGGGTTTCAGGATATCGAAATAGAGCGCCGTCAGGATGGAAATGCAGGAAGCGCAGGATGCCTGATGCCCGCCCACCTTCAGCCCATCCCGATTGGGGCGGATGTGGTTGGCGTGATGGATCATCCAGGAAGACAGCCAGAGCAGCTTCCTCTCCAGCGCATGGAGGATTTCAATCCGCCGCGCGCTGCCCGGCAGATGGCGCGCCTTGCCCTTGCCCTGCACTGTCATGATCCGCTCCCCCGACAAGCTAGCCGGAATATGGCGCTTTGGCTGCGGCTAAGGAAGGGGCCAGTCAGGTGCGGATCAGCCGCTTCAGCCCGCCCGAGGCGGCGCGCTGCCCATCCCCCACATAGGCTTCGTGGTTATTTTCGATGCTCGACGGGTCATAAAGGTAATTCACCATCAGCCCGCAGGATTGCCGCAGACCATTTTCCGAGACATCGGCGCGCCAATTCAGCCTTTCGACACGCGCCCCGTTGGACAAGTGGAAATGCGCGACAGGATCAAGCGCGCGCCCTGCCCTGCCCGATGGCGCTTCCTTGACCAGATACCGCGCGCCAAGACGGATCAGAATAGGCGCCATGGCGCGGGCGAGCGCTTCCTGTTTGACGCAGGCGCGGTCCGTAATGAGCTTCGCGAAATCCAGCGCCGCGCCATCGCCGAGCGCTGTGCTGAGGCTGGCTTCCTCCTCGGTGGTCAACAGGGCCTCGCCACCCCGCGCGCTTTTCTCAAGCCAGGCGCGAAAGCCCGGCATGGGGGAGAGCGTGCAAAAGGTCTTGAGCTTTGGGAATTCGGCGGCGAGCAATTCCACCACGCGCTTGATCAGGAAATTGCCGAAGGAAATGCCATCCAGGCCGCGTTGGCAATTGTTGATGGAATAGAACACGGCGGTATCCGCCTGCCCGACATCCTGCAACGGCGCCTTCTCATCCAGGATTTTTTGCACACTGGCGGCCATGCCGCGTTCCAGCGCGACTTCAACGAAAATCAGCGGCTCATCGGGCATGCGCGGATGGAAAAACGCGTAGCAGCGGCGGTCCGAATCAAGCCGATTGCGCAAATCGCGCCAGGTGCGGATGCGATGCACCGCCTCATATTGCACCAGTTTTTCGAGCAAAGCGGCAGGCGACTTCCAGTCAATCGCGCGCAATTCCAGAAAGCCGACATCGAACCAGGAAGCGAGCAAGCCCTTCAGGTCTGTCTCCAAAGCCTGCAGGGGCGCTTCGTGATCCTTGAGGCGGAGCAATTCCGCGCGCATTTCCACCAGAAACTTCACCCCATCGGGAATGGCGGCAAAGGCGGTGAGCAGCTTGAGCCGCGGCGGTTCCAAGGCGCGGCGCAGCCCGGCAAGGGCGATGGCGCGCACCGCCGCATCCGGTGCCGCGCTCAGTTTTTCAATGGCGCGCGTCACGGCAATGCCATCCGAATCAAAGGCCGCAAGGGCGCGCAGGAAACCAAGCCGCCCGGCTTCATCCAAGCCGCGATAACGCTCAGCCAGGGCTGCGGCACGGTTGCGCGCCGAGACCTCACCGCCGCGCGCTTCCAGGCAGGCGCGAAATTCCTCGGCAAAATCATTGCTGGCTTGCGGGCTGCGCTGCACCACCCAAGCCAGATCACGCCAAAGTGAGGCCACACGCTGCATGGCGCGGTTCATAAGGCCGGCTTCAATGGTGATGTCGGACATGCGTGACCCGATCCCCTTCGCCCCAGAGCCTATCGAAAAATTGGTTAAAAAATCAAAGCATTTTTGCGGCAATTACCTTGGCTTGTGCGATTTCAGGCTGGCAGCGCCTGCCGCGCCTTGGCCATCAGGGTGGGCAAATCCTCGGCGATCAAACCAGGCGGGCCGGCGGCGGCGCCCGCACCATGCAGCCAAACACCTGCGGCAGCCGCTTCAAACGGCGCCATGCCCTGGGCAAGCAAGGCCGCGATGGCACCGGCCAGAATATCGCCCGTCCCGGCGGTGGCGAGGCTGGGCGGCGCATTGTCATTGATGATCACGCGCCCATCCGGGCCAGCGATGATGCTATCGGGGCCTTTCAGCACCACCACCGCACCAAGCCTTGCCGCCGCAGCGCGTGTGGCCGCCAGCCGATCCGCGCCCGGCGCGCCGAAAAGCCGCACGAATTCACCTTCATGGGGCGTGATCACGGCGGTGCCGCGCAGCAGATCAGGCGCGTCAGATGCCGCCATAAGCGCGCCCGCATCGGCAACCAGCGTTTTGCCGGCCTCAATAAGCGTGCGGAGGGCAGCGCGGGTTGCCTCATGCGGCAAAAGCCCAGGCCCGGCAAGCCAGACCTTGCGGCGCGCATCAGGCAGCAGCGCCTCCAGCGTTGCATCACTCACCAATTGGCCGGGCGCATCGGCGCGCAGCATGGCGGCCAGGTCCAGGTTTTCGGCATGCAGCGTCACCAAGCCCGCGCCGAGCCGCCGCGCTGCGGATGCTGCAAGCCGCGCGGCACCTGGCATGGCCGCGCCCGCCAGGATCGTCAGATGGCCGCGCGTATATTTATGGGCATTGACCTCAAGCGCTGGCAGCGCCCAAAGCGAGGGGTGATTGCGCCAGCAGCGCGACGCGATGTCTTCCAACACCGCCTGAGGCAAACCGATATCGGCAAGTACCGTCTCGCCACACAGCGCACGGCCCGGCAGCAGCCAATGCCCTGGCTTTAGCCGAAAAAAGCTGATGGTGAGTGCCGCTTGCGGCGCATGGCCCAGCACCTGCCCGGTGGCGCCATCCAAGCCTGAGGGCACATCCACCGCGACCAAGGGCGCTTGCACCGCGCGCAGAACCTGGATGATTTCGGGCGCCAGCGGGCGCGTCAGGCCCGCGCCAAACAGCGCATCCACCACCAAAGCAGCGCGCGCGGCCTCGGCTTCAGTGAAAGCCACCATCGGGCCATGCCAGCGCGCCGCCGCCGCCGCCGCCGCCGTGCCGGGGCTGGGCGGTGCAAGGGCTGCCACCGAAACAGGCCAGCCCGCCTGTTCCAGATGTCGCGCGGCGACATAGCCATCGCCGCCATTATTGCCCGGCCCGGCCAGCACCAGGGTTCGGCAGGGGCGAAAGCGGGCAAGGATGGCGCGCGCCACGGCCCGCCCCGCCGCTGCCATCAGGGTTTCCGTGGCCATACCCGCCGCCAGCGCTGCCGCATCAGCGCGGGCCATTTCAGCCGGGGTCAGCAATTCGGTCGGGTAAGGCCGCGCCATAGGATGCTTATAGCCGATCCGCGCGCCGGCCATATGGGCTGGATCAAGTGGCGCCCCATACTGCTATAGAAGCGCATCGAGAACAGGAGTCGTGCATGGCCTTCGTGATCGCCATCGCCCAGCGCAAGGGCGGCGCCGGCAAATCCACCGTGGCGGCCAATCTGGCTACCGCGCTGGCGGAATCGGGCCATCGTGTCGGGCTTTTGGACATAGACCCGCAGCGCAGCCTGGCGCGCTGGGACCAGCAACGCGGCGTCAGCAAAAAGGCGCATACCCTGCATTTCGAGGCCCCGACCGGCTGGCGCCTGCCCGCCACGCTGGAAAGGCTGCGGCGGGAACAGGATTTCGTGCTGCTGGACACGGCGCCACATGATGACACGGATGCCAAGCTCGCCATCCGCGGCGCTGATCTGGTGCTGGTGCCCTTGCAGCCCTCGGCGGCTGATCTTTGGTCCATGGATGCGACGCTTGATCTGGCAAAGCAGGAAAGGCGCCCCTTCCGCCTGCTGCTGAACCGCGCGCCAGCCTCGGGCAAGCTGCGCGAGGATATTGAAGGCCAAATCCGCGACCGCAAGCTGCCTTTGCTTGAGACCACGCTTGGCAATCGCACCGCCTATGCCCAGGCCTTCATGTCAGGGCTTGGCGTGGTGGAAGCCTCGCCGCGCGGGCCGGCGGCGGCGGAAGCGCGCGCGCTTGCGGCGGCGTTGGAAGCCATCCGCAAGAAAGGTGTTTGATCATGGGTGATATCCTGTTCGCGCTCCATTTGCTGGGCGCCGTGCTTTGGGTGGGCGGCATGGCCTTTGCGCTTTTGGTACTGCGCCCGGCCGCACATGAGGTGCTGCAAGCGCCGGAGCGCCTGGCACTCGCACAAGCCGCCTTTAGGCGTTTCTTTTTGATTGTGTGGCATGCCATGCCCATCGTGCTGCTGACCGGCTGGGCCTTGTTCTTCCTCTGGCATGGCGGTTTCGCCGGCGCGCGCTGGAGCCTGCATCTGATGCATCTGCTGGGGCTGATTATGGGATTGGTGTTTCTTGCGCTATTCTTCGGCCCATGGGGGGCGATGCGCCGCGCCATGGCGGCCGGCGATAAGCCCGCAGCGGCGCGTGCATTGGAGAGCATCAGAAAGTTGGTCCTGATGAATTTGATCATGGGTTTGGTTGTGGTGGCATTTTCCGGCTTTGGACGCATCGCGGGATGAGTATTGCGTTGAAAGACGGCATTCAGATTGTCGAAGACGCCGCGCCGGAATTCGAAGCGGTCGCGGCCATTCAGCGCGGCCTGCATAATTTCAACCAGGAAACCGGCGGGCCTTATGACCGGGAACCGGTCACGCTTCTGGTCCAGGATGCGGATGGCAAGACGCTGGGCGGCTTGCTTGGCCTGACCTTCTGGGGCTGGCTATTCATTGATTGGCTCTATCTGGAACGCGGCATGCGCCGGCGCGGCATTGGTGAGGAATTGCTGCGCCGCGCGGAAGCGATTGGCCGCGAACGCGGCTGCACCAATGCCTATACGGATACGTTCAGCTTCCAGGCGCCGGGCTTTTGGACGCGCAATGGCTATGTGGAATTCGGCAAGCTGGAAGGCATGCCGGCGGGTCATACGCGGGTGTGGCTGCGGAAGAAGTTGTGATTTAGAGCCTTGCCCTTTCACTTGGTTTCACGGGATGCGCGCTGAACCCTTGTCGGGTTGCATGTTCCGCCTCGTCATACGAGGTCACCTGGCTTGAAAATGCCCGGCCCCATCATGTCACGCCCCGCCTTGCTCCTTGCACCAGCGCGCCACTTCCTCATGGGTCGCGAACCAGACATCGCCGAAACTTTTCATGTGCTGCACCAGCCGATCCAGCAGTGCGATACGACTCCGGTGCCCGATCACATGCGGGTGCATGGTCAGCAGGAATAACCCCCCTTCCCGATAGGCGCCTTCGAATTCGGCGGTGAAGACCTCCTCCACGCTTGAAGGGGGCGTATAGGGGCGGAGTGCCGAAAAGCGCAGCATGTTGAAGTAAACCGCATCATCGCGGATCCATTCCGGCGGCAATTCGACAATGCCGGTGGGCTTGCCCTGATCGAGCAATTCATAGGCATCATCATCGGCCATCAGCGATGAATCATAGAGCAAGCCCAATTCGCGGATGATCGAAAGTGTGTCCACCGAAAAATCCCAGGACGCCGTACGGATGCCCACGGGCCGCCGGCCTGTCAGTTTTTCCAAAGTATCGGCAGCGCGGAAGGTCAGATCGCGTTCAACGCCGGGCGGCAATTGCGTATTGGCTTCATGAATCCAGGAATGGATGCCAATCTCATGGCCCTCATCCGCCACACCGCGCACCTCATCCGGGTGCAATAGCGCCGAGACAGCGGGGTAGAAAAAGCTTGCCTTGATCTCATGCCGCCCGAGCAAGGCGCGGATGCGCGGCACGCCCTGGCGCGCGCCATATTGCCCCTGGCTGATGCGCATCGGGCTTTCATCACCATCGCGCAGCGGAATGGTCTCATGATCCGCATCGAAGGAAAGCGAGACACAGCAGCGCGCCCCATTGGGCCAGGTAGCGGGCGCCAAGGACCGTCCGGCGCGGGCGCGGCCCACAATTTCGCGCCATTGCGCTTCGGGCCATTCCCAGGGTTTGGCGGCTTTGTCGTTCATCGGGGGTTCTCCTGCCTGCAATCCGGGGCCATGCTGCACCCATCGAAAGCATATCGGAACCCCCATGAGCGATACCGATCCCGCCCTGATGTCCGCCGAGACCTTGCTCGGCCTTTACGCGCGCCGGCGGCTTTCGCCGGTGGAGGCGCTGAAGGCGGTGATGGAACGCGTCGCGCGCTATAATCCTTGGGTGAATGCCTTTGCCACGATGAACCCCCGCGCGCTACAGGCCGCAGGCGAATCGGAAGCGCGCTGGCAGGCGGGCCGCCCCATGGGTGCCCTGGATGGCGTGCCGTCCACGGTGAAGGATTTGCTGAATATGGCAGGCTTCCCGACCAGGCGCGGCAGCCGCAGCACAGACACAACGCCGGCGATTGAAGACGCCCCCGCCGTGCTGAGCCTTAAGCAAGCCGGCGCAGTGATCATCGGCAAAACCACCACCACGGAATTCGGCTGGAAATCGCCGGGCGATTGCCCGCTGCATGGCATTACGCGTAATCCCTGGAACCCCAAGCGCACGCCGGGCGGATCATCCTCCGGCGCCGGGGCGGCGGGCGCGGCCTGTTTTGGGCCGCTGCATATCGGCACGGATGCGGGCGGATCCATCCGCATCCCGGCGGCCTATTGCGGGCTGGTCGGCATGAAGCCCTCCTTTGGGCGCATTCCGCAATGGCCGCTGGGCGCCTTTGGCCATGTCGCGGTGGCCGGCCCCATGACGCGCACCGTGCGCGATGCCGCGCTGATGTTTGGCGCCATGGCGCGGCATGATCTGCGGGACCCCTATGCGTTGCCGGATGATCCGCGCGATTGGCTGGCTGGCATTGAAGATGG
>JADCFR010000414.1 GCA_020249415.1 Roseomonas sp.
GTGCAAGATGCGCCGCCAATTCTCGCGCCATGGCGCAAAGCGGGCGCGCCAGAATATTCGCGAAAATCAGATCATAGCGCTTGCCCTGCAACCGCCGATCACGCCAGCCATCCGCCAGTAACGCGCGCATCTGGGCCGACAACCCATTCAGCCGCGCATTTTCCGCACAAATGCGCACCGACCACGGTTCGATATCGGTGGCCGTCACCGGCACATGCAACAGCTTCGCTGCCGCCATGGCGAGAATGCCCGAACCACTGCCCAGATCCATGACGCGCCGAGGACAGCGATGCGCGATCCCTTCAAACGCCATCAGGCAACCCTGCGTGGAGGCATGTTCGCCCGACCCAAACGCCAAGCCGGCATCCAGCTTCAACACCAACCGATCAAAATTGGGCCGATCCGCAACATGGGTTGGGCGGATCAGAAAGCGCCGACCAATGCGCTGTTCCGGAAAAGCCTGCACGGTGCGCGCAAGCCACCCATCCGCTTCCACGGGCGCAACCTGCAATGCGGGCGGCGCAATACCCGCGACCAGCGCCGCCAAGGCCAAGGCGCTTTCAAGCGTTTCCTGCCCCGCGCCTGCTTCGCGCACACCTTCCACGCGCCAGGTATCGCTCGGCTCATCGCGGAAATAGGCGACTGTGCCGCAGACCTGTTGCAAGGCAGCTTCAAAAAAGGGCAGCGCTTCCTCGCTCAGCCCATCAATGCTGAGCGCTTCCAGCGGTTCAGCGCGGCGGCGGGAAAGCGCGCCTGCGCCATCAGGGCCGGCAGCGCGCATCAGGCTTTCTCCACAAAACGATCAATGAGGCGCTTGTCGCCGGCCTTGTCGAAACGGATATCAAGCCGATCATCATCCACGCCCGTCACCTCGCCATAGCCAAATTTCTGGTGAAAGACGCGATCACCCGGCGCATAACGCGTGGTGTTCGCGGGCCGTTCCTTCACTTCCCAGGCGCCCGCTTCAATCACGCGCGGGCGCTGGCCATACAAGCCACCCGAGGCTGGAAAAACACTGGCGCTTCGCATTTCTCGTGCGGCATTGCCTTCCAGCTTGATCTCAGACGCCGGCAATTCATCCAAAAAGCGCGAGGGGATGGAAGCCTGCCAATTGCCGTAAATGCGCCGATTGGCGGCATGGCTGATCACGGCAAAACGCCGCGCCCGTGTGATGCCGACATAAGCCAGGCGCCGTTCTTCTTCCAAGGCGCGTTCGCCGCCTTCTTCCAGGCTGCGCTGCGATGGAAAGACGCCTTCTTCCCAGCCGGGCAAAAATACACGATCAAATTCCAAGCCCTTCGCGCCATGCAGTGTCATGATGGAAACGCGCTGGCCTTCCGCCGCTTCGTCATTTTCCATCACCAGGGAAACATGTTCGAGAAATCCCGCCAGGGTTTCGTAATCCGCCATGGCGCGCAGCAATTCCTTGAGGTTATCAAGCCGCCCCGGCGCTTCCGGGCTGCGATCCTGCTGCCACATATCGGTATAGCCGCTTTCTTCCAGCAGGGTCGCCGCCATCACCACATGGCCTTCATTGGGCAGCATGGCGCGCCAGCGGCCGAAAGCTTCCAGCAATTCGCCCAGGGCCGCGCGCGCCTTGGCCTGCTTGATCACGCCCTTCTCCAAGGCAAGACCAGCGGCAATCGCAAGCGGCACGGCTTCCGCGCGCGCCAGCGCATGCATTTCGCGCATCGCGGTATCGCCAAGCCCGCGCTTGGGCAGGTTCACAATCCGTTCAAACGCCAAATCATCCGCGGGCTGCGCCACCACACGGAAATAGGCCATGGCATCGCGGATTTCCTGACGTTCATAAAACCGCGCGCCGCCCACCACGCGATAGGGCAGGCCAAGCGTGATCAGGCGTTCTTCAAAAGCGCGCGTTTGAAAACCGGCGCGGATCAGAATGGCGATCTCCCCAAGGCTTTCGCCCGAACGGCGCGCGGCCTCGATCCGCTCCCCCACCATGCGGGCTTCTTCTTCGCTGTCCCAGACTGAGACCACGCTGACCTTCTCCCCATCCGCATCATGGCGCCCGGGGCGCAGCGTTTTGCCAAGCCGCCCGGTATTATGCGCAATCAACCCGGAAGCGGCGGCGAGAATGGGCTTGGTTGAACGGTAATTCGATTCCAGCCGCACCACCTGTGCACCGGGAAAATCCTTTTCAAATCGCAGGATGTTTTCAATCTCCGCCCCGCGCCAGGAATAGATGGATTGGTCGTCATCGCCGACACAGCAGATATTGCGATGCGCCTGAGCCAACAAGCGCAGCCAGTAATACTGCACCAGATTGGTGTCCTGGTATTCGTCCACCAGAATATAGCGAAAGCGCCGCTGATAATCCGCGAGCACTTCCGGGTGCCCACGCAAAATCGTCACCACATGCAGCAGCAAATCGCCGAAATCCGCGGCATTGAGTGCCCTGAGCCGCGCCTGATACGCCTCATAAACGTTGCGCGCGCGGCCGGCGGTGTAATCCGTATCCTCAGCCGGCGTTACGGCATCCGGCGTCAGCCCGCGATCCTTCCAGCGCTGAATGATCGCCATCATGCCAGGGGCGGGCCAGCGCTTCAGGTCAATATGTTCCGCTTCCATAACCTGCTTCAGCAGGCGAAGCTGATCATCCGTATCGAGGATGGTGAAATTCGCCGTCAGCCCGACAAGTTCCGCATTCCGGCGCAGCATGCGCGCGGTGAGTGCATGGAAGGTGCCAAGCCAAAGCCCTTCCACAGCCTCACCCATCATCGCACCGACACGTTCGCGCATTTCCCGCGCGGCCTTATTGGTGAAGGTCACCGCCAGCACCTGGGAAGGGAAAGCCTTGCGGCTACGGAGCAGATGCGCAAACCGCGTGGTCAGCACGCGGGTCTTGCCAGTGCCCGCACCCGCCAGCACCAAAAGCGGCCCATCCAGCGCTTCCACCGCCGCGCGCTGTTCGGCATTGAGCCGCGCGAGGTAATCCGCCTCAGTCACTGGCAGGACCCGATGGACCCGGCGCCGCAAATCTTCTCGCCATCCAGCCAGCGCGCGCCGCTGAAATCAGCGCCGGAAAGATTGGCGCCGGTAAGCTCCGCCCCGGTCAGGTCAGCGCCGCGTAAATCGGCGCGGAACAGCGTGGCGCGGCGCAAATCCGCGCCCTTCAGCGTGGCGCCGGCGAGCACAGCGCGCGTCAGATCGGTGCTGCGCAGCGTCGCACCAGTCAGATCAGCGCGCGACATATCGGCAAAGCCAAAGCGCGCATCTGACCCATCAATGCCATTGAGTTTCGCCTCGACAAAGCGCGCCCGCGCGAAGGAGGAATCGCGAAGTGTGGCCCCCGCCAGGTCCCGGCCCGAGAAATCCGCATTATCCAGCAGGCAACGTCGCCAGACCACGCCCGGGGCGGGGGAATCGGCGCAGGCGCCAAAGGCAGGGCCGGCCAGGAGCATTGCACCAAGCAGGAGGGGAATCTGAAGGATTTTGATCACACGCAGGATATAGAGGCTCCGCCCCGCCGGTCCAACCGCGCCCCGCTTGCATCCCGGCCCCGAAGCGGCAAGCATGCTCGGGAAAACCCGTGGGAGATGAGGATGCGTCGCCAATTTTTCGTCCTGAGCCTGATGGCCCTGCTGCCTTTGCCCGCGGCCGCGCACCACCCAATGGACGGCGCCATGCCGCAAACGCTTTGGCAGGGTTTTGCCTCTGGCATCGGGCATCCGGTGATTGGGCTGGATCATTTGGCCTTTCTGCTGGCGGCCGGCGTGCTGGCGGCCACCCTGCCGCGTGGTGAGGCCTTCCGCGCGATGGTGGGCTTCCTGGCGGCCGGCATGCTGGGGCTCACGCTGCATATGGCCGGCTTTGGCCTTGGCATGACCGAGGCTTTGGTCGCGGCATCAGTGCTGCTGGCGGGGCTGGCGCTATTGGTCGCCAAGCGCCTTTCCGCTCCGGCACTGCTGCTGGGCTTTGCCCTGGCCGGGCTGTTCCATGGCCATGCCTTTGCGGAGGCCGTGATCGGCGCCGAGGCAACGCCGATCATCGCCTATCTTACCGGGCTCGCCGTGATCCAGGGCGGTTTGATACTGGGCGCCATGGCGCTGGCGCGGGAAGCGTCGCGCGCGCGCTGGCTGCGCCCCGCGATGGGCGCGGCGGCAAGTTTTGCGGGGCTTGGGTTTTTGGTGGTGGCTTTGGTGGGTTAGTTCATGTCCGGTTCACATGCGTTCACCGGACACGCACTAAACCTTTATTCGTGTCGCATTTTCCGGGTCGCCAAGTGAGTCCACTTGGCTTGAAAATGCCAGGCTGCCCGCCAAACCACCGGAAACACCTCACTATCCATCACCGCGCCATGCCGGTCATTATCAGCGATGAACCCGGGATGGAGGGGCTGGGGCATCGCGTTTTTCATGACGTTCGCCTCTGGCGCCGGCCATGCCGGGGTCGCCGAGACAGCTTCAGAATCTATAGCTCAGACCAAGACCGAAGCTTATTTGGTTTTCTTCACCTTCGCGGGTGACAATGGGGCTGTCGGCGGCATCGCCCATCAGGCGCTTGAAGCTGACAACGCCGTTGATGCCCCAGCCGCCCGTAATCCCATAATTCGCCGTGAGCGATAGGCTCACATCGCGGATACCACTGCTCGCCTTGTATTCAGGCAAGCCGCTTGCGGCGGCGCCAGCCTGCGTCACGCCGAAAAAGGTCTGATTGTAACGATCAGAGCCATAGCCCGCGAGCGCGATGGCCCGTAGCCGCAGCCGGTTGATCGGATCAAAGCGATAGCTGCCGCCGAAAAACAGCAGGCCGCCGGATGCGGTGGAAGAAACGTCATGAACGTAATGCACCTCAATCGCGGCTTCGTCGCGGCTGGTGAGCACGTCGCGGAAGGGCACCCGCATGAAGGCACCAGCTTCGGTCGAATCGTCAATATCGCCGAGCAGCCTTACGCGCTTGTTTTCGACATCAGAACGGCCAAAGCGCCGACCCAAAACAGGGCCAAATTCGATGCCAGACCAGGGCGATACATTGGCGCGCAAGGCAATGCTGGCGCTCAGTGTGGCGGTTTCGATGTAGTAATTATCATAGGCGAGGCGACCGGCAATGAGCGGGCCGATGCTCTGATCACTCGAGCCTTGGTATTCCGGCTTGGAAAGCACGCCGAGTGCGAAGAAGCCTGATATCCGCGGATCGGACTGCGCCATGGCCGGGGCGGCCAGACCTGCCAGCAGAATCGGCGCTGCGAGAGCAACCAGTGGCGAGCGGCTGTTTCTAGTGATGGACATAGGACCTTCCGGTTGCAGCGGTAATGCCAGTCATGCGGAGACGAAGTGCTCTGTTATCTTTAGTTTAACGTGAAGCTGACTAATGTCGAGGTAAAATGTCAGTTAACAAGTTGTGGCGGATACGCTGCCGCAGTGGGGGCGGCTGAACTGCGGGTTTGGGGAGTTCCGCGCCCGGGCGCATCACCTGGCAGCCCGAAAAATGTCGCTTAACGAGGGCCTGAAGCATATCGGCCACGCGGATTCGTGGCAGACATGCCCTGGAAGGACGACGACGAAGGCGCATTGGTCGCTTACGGGCTTACTCGGTCGATGACTGCGTGGCCTGAAAATACTAAGCCGCCCGCCAAACCACCGGAAACACCTCACTATCCATCGCCGCACCATGTGCCGGCGCATTCGCCGGTGCGGGCGGGCTTTCTATCCCCTTGCGGCGCGTGAACACCGCATCATCGCCCGTCCAACGCGCGGAAACCGCGCGGCGCCGCAGCTTCCCGCTGCGATTGCCCGGCGCGCCATGCAATGTCAGCCCATGGAAGGCCACGCAATCGCCCGGCTGCAAATCCCAGCCCAGCAAGGTGTAATCACCACGGTTCCCTTCAACGTCTGGCACCGGCAGAAACCGCGGATCATCGGAAGGATGGTCGGCGCTATCGGCGAAGCGCTTCGGCTTGAACCATTCATTGCGGCGATGCGACCCCGTGACATATTCAACGCCATTCTCCCGCGCCACAGGATCAAGCGGGATCCAGAGCGAACAAACCTGCCAGCCCTCAACCGTCCAATAGGGCTGGTCATTATGCCAGGGTGTCGGTTCTTCGGTACCGGGTTCCTTCACCAGCACATGTTCATGAAACAGATTGACCTTGCCGCTTTGCATCAGCGCGCCGGCGATGGCGGCGGCCGGCGAATGGCGCAAGAACGCCTCATATTCCGCAATGCGCTGCCAGGAACAGTAATCGCCAAAGAACATGCCGGGCTTGCCTTCTGGCGTATAGCGTTTGCCGAAGGGGCCGGGCTCTCGCAGATTGCGCTCCACGCCGGCGGCGAGAAGTTCAACCCAATGCGGCGCGAAGGCGCCACGGATCACCACCGCGCCATCCCGGTCATAATCGGCGATGATCTGGGGATCGAGGATTTGGGGCATCGCGTTTCTCCTGGTCTTGAAACGACCTTAACGGGCCAAGGCCGCGCGCGCAAAGCGCCGGACAAAATCTTCCTGCTCGGGCGTTTCAATCGCCTCTGGGTTATAGGCAGCGCGCAGCCACGCCACCGGATCGCCCTGCACCACGCCGGCCATGATGGCAAGGCAAGCCATGGCCGTGCCGGTACGCCCAAGCCCGGCCTTGCAGCCAATGTGATAGGCGCCATCCGGCGCGGCGCGCATCGCTTCCAGCATCCGCGTCAATACCGCGCGCAAAGCCGCTTCATCCGGCAGGCCGAAATCCGGCACATCAAGCTGCCATTCCGCTTCGGCCAAACGTGCGGCGCGCGCTTCCAGGCATAGCCCCCGCGCGCCGTCCGGCATGGCATCAAACGGCCCGCCCGTAATGCTGATGCGCTGCCCCCCCAAGGGCAATTCAAGCCGCCCACGCAGCATCAGGGCGCGGCATTTCCCTTGCCATTATCGGCCACCAGGACGGGTTCCAGCAGGCTTTCCGCTTCCTGCTTCAAGCGCAAATAGGACCGCACCGAAAAGGGCAACATGCCAAGATAAATCACGCCCGCCATGGCAAGCGCGCCCCAAGGCTCGGCAAACAACAGCGCCATGTAAAGGCCGATGCCCAATAGCAAAGGCAGCACCGCCGCGCGCGGCACCTTGAAATTCTTGAAGGACCAGGTGGGCAAAGTGCTCACCATCAACCCGCCCACCAGGATCAGAATACCCGCGACCAGCACGGGGTTGCGCATGATATTGGCGAGCAGCGGCAACTCAACCTGAGCAAAGAACAGCCCGGCGAAAAGCGGAAACAACGCACAGCCCGCCCCCGCTGGCGCCGGCACGCCGGTGAAGAAATTATAGGTATAGGCAGGCTTCGGCGCCGGGCCGACATCCAGCGCCGCATTGAAGCGCGCAAGCCTGAGCGCGGAACACACCGCAAACAGCAAGGCCGGCGCGAAGGCAATCGCGCGATAATCCTGCAAGGCCCAAAGATACAGGACCAGCGCCGGCGCGACACCGAAGGACAGAAAATCCGCGAGACTATCGAATTCCGCCCCGAAACGGGATGTCGCCTTCAACAGCCGTGCAAGCCTGCCATCCAGCCCATCAATCACGCCGGCCACCACAATCAGCACAGCCGCTTCGGCAAAGCGCGCGTCAAAGGCCGCGCGGATCGCCACCAAGCCGCAGCAAAGCCCCAGCATGGTCAGAATATTCGGGATCAGGCGATTGAAGGATTGTCCTTCAAACCTTGGCCTCGTGCGCGGGCGAAAGCGCCGGCGCAACCGCCGCATGCGCGCTGAAGAACCCGTATCGCGTTCAGTGCTCATCGCACCTGTAACTCCGCCAAAACGGTCTCGCCACCGATCATGGTCTGGCCCACGGCGACCATGGGCTCAACACCTGGCGGCA
>JADCFR010000415.1 GCA_020249415.1 Roseomonas sp.
GTCGCATGTGCTGTGGCTGACGCAGCGCGCGCTGCGCGGGGACGCAGCGCTGCTTGGGCATATCGGGCTGTGTGCCTTTGCCGCGCTGGCGACCGCTGCACCGTTCAGCGCTGCGCTGCTGATGCCTGATATTTTTGCGCCGATTGTCGTGCTGGGGCTATTCCTGCTGGGCTTTGGCGCTGCGGCGCTGACGCGGTTTGAGCGTGGCTATTTGGTGGCGCTGGTGGCACTCGGCATTGCGGCGCATTTGGCGCATTTGCCGCTGGCGCTCGGCTTATGCGCGGTTGCGCTGGTGCTGCGTCTTTGGCGGTATCCAGTGCGGATTTTTGCCACGGCGCTGCCGGTGGTGCTGGCCGTGGCTCTGCTGATGATCACCAATGCCATCGGTCATGGGCGTGTTGCACTCTCACCCTATGGCTCGGTTTTTCTACTGGCGCGCTTGCAGGAAGACGGGCCGGCGACAGCGCTGATCAAGGCGCGCTGCCCGGGTGCCGGCTGGTATCTTTGCGCTTTTACCGATCGTCTGCCCATGCCGGCGAATGATTTCCTCTGGGCGCCGGATAGCCCGGTGAATCGGGACACCGCCGGCAAGCCGCGCTTTCTGGGCGGCATGATGCTGGCGCCGGAAGCTGGCCAGATTGTCGCGGAGACCTTGCGCGCCGACCCGCTTGGCGTGGCCCGCGCCATGGCGGGCAATGCGCTGGTGCAACTCGGCAGTTTTAGCATTGGCGATACCTTGGATGAGGCGCATTTCACCGTCGCCATTCGCCCGCGCATCGAACAGGGTTTTTCCGCGCGCGAATTGGCGGCTTTCGATCAGGCGCGGCAGGCACAAGGCGTGTTGAAGGATGCGCTGACGCCGCTCAATCCCTTCCATCTGCTGGTGGTGGTGCTGGCTTTGCCGATGTTGGCTTGGGCCGCTTGGCGCGGGCAGCGGCTGCCCTTGGCCTTCGCGTTGTTTCTGGTAGCGGCGGTGCTGGGCAATGCGTTGATCTGTGGCGGGCTTTCCGCCCCGCATCCGCGCTATGGCGCGCGCATCATGTGGTTATTGCCGGTGGCGGCTTTGCTGTGTTGGCCGCGCTGGCGCAAGGCAGAACCGCTTTAAGGCCACTTCACCGCCGGCGGCATGGACATTAAAATCGCCTCCACATTCCCGCCGGTCTTCAGGCCGAAAATCGTGCCGCGATCATGCAGCAGGTTGAATTCCACATAGCGCCCACGGCGGATCAATTGATGTTCCCGCTCAGCCTCGGTCCAGGCTTCATGCATCCGCTTGCGGATAATGGCGGGATAGGCTTGCAGGAAGGCCAGGCCAACATCGCGGGTGAAGGTGAAATCGGCATCAATCCCCTTGCCCGGCGTGCGATCCCCCAGCCAATCATAGAAAATCCCGCCAAGCCCACGTGGTTCCCCGCGATGGGGCAGAAAGAAATACTCATCGCACCATTTCTTGAAGCGCGGGTAATAGGTGGCGTCATGCTTGTCGCAGGCCCCCTTGAAGGCGGCGTGGAAATCCGCCGCATCGGCCTGGGCTTCGGGTGCTTCGGGCGTCATGGGGGTGATATCCCCCCCGCCGCCGAACCAGGCATTCCGGGTCACGATGAAGCGCGTATTCATATGCGCCGCCGGCACGCGTGGGCTTTGCATATGTGCCACCAGAGACACACCTGTCGCCAGAAAACGCGGGTCTTCCTCGGCGCCCGGGATTTGCTTGCGGAATTCGGGGGAGAATTCGCCAAAGACGGTGGAGACATTCACCCCCACTTTTTCAAAAACCCTGCCCTTCATGACGGACATGACGCCCCCACCGCCTTCCGGCCTTTCCCAGGCAGTGCGGGTGAAGCGCCCCGGCGGCAGGCCGGTATGGGGGCCAGCGGCCAAATCATCCTCAATCGCTTCAAAAGCGGCGCAAAGCCGGTCCCGCAATTCCTCAAACCAGGCGCGGGCAGGGGCCACGAAAGGGTGGCTCGCAGGGCCGGCGGCGCTTTTTTCCATGAGATAGCTTCCTTTGTAACACCGGGGCGGATTTACACCTTGCAAACCGCTCTACTATAAGACCCTCGTTTCGGCGGGGCCGATTTTCGGCGCCGCCATTTCGTTGTGATCTTGGCACCCCAGGGGTGCAGGCCTAAATCGTGCGGCGAAGTGAAGCCCTCGGCAAGAGGGTTCCCCGTCGTAAAGGGATGGTGAGGATGGCTGATACCGCTCATGCGGCGCCCGATGGCGCGCCGCGGCGTGACTTTCTGAAACTCGTGACCGGCGCTTTCGCGGCAGTCGGTGTTGGCGCCATTGCCTGGCCCTTCATCGCTTCACTGCAGCCCGCGAAGGATACGCTGGCGCTGGCAAGCACGGATGTGGATCTGGCGCCGATCACGGAAGGCCAGGCAGTGACCGTGATGTGGCGCGGCAAGCCGGTTTTCGTGCGCAGCCGCACGCCCAAGGAAATCGAGGAAGCGCGCGCCGTGGCGGTGAATTCCCTGCCGGATCCGGCGACCGACCAATCCCGCGTCCAGCGTGAGCAATGGCTGGTGCTGATTGGCATTTGCACTCATCTGGGCTGCGTGCCGACCGGCCAAAGGCCCACCGATACGCGCGGGGATTACGGCGGCTGGTTCTGCCCCTGCCATGGCAGCCACTACGACACATCCGGCAGAATTCGCAAAGGTCCGGCACCCCGGAACCTTGACGTTCCGCAATACGCCTTCACATCCGACACCAAGATCAGAATCGGTTGAGGATAGAAAAACATGTCAATCGGGTTGCACAAGAGCGAATTCTCGAATCCGGTGGTACGCTGGATAGACCAGCGCCTTCCGGTCTTCACCATGATGCAGAAGGAATACGGAACCTTCCCGACGCCGAGGAATTTCAATTATTTCTGGAATTTCGGCGCACTCGCCATGGTCACGCTGATGATCATGATCGCGACGGGCATTTTCCTGTCCATGCATTACGCGGCGCATACCAGCCTTGCCTTCGACAGTGTTGAGCGCATCATGCGCGACGTGAATGCGGGCTGGTTGATCCGTTATGTTCACATGAACGGCGCCAGCATGTTTTTCATCGTGGTCTATATCCACATCTTCCGCGGCATGTACTACGGCTCCTACAAGGCGCCGCGCGAATTGCTGTGGATGCTGGGTGTTGTGATCTTCCTGCTGATGATGGCAACCGCCTTCATGGGATATGTGCTGCCATGGGGCCAGATGTCCTTCTGGGGTGCGACCGTCATCACCAATTTGTTCAGCGCCTTCCCGGTGGTCGGCAATTACATCGTTGAACTGCTATGGGGTGGCTTTAGTGTGGATAATCCCACGCTCAACCGCTTCTTCAGCCTGCATTATTTGCTGCCCTTCGTGATCCTGGGCGTGGTCTTCCTGCATGTCGCCGCGCTGCATATCACCGGGTCCAACAACCCGCTCGGCATTGAGCCCAAGGGCCCGCAGGATACGCTTCCCTTCCACCCGTATTATACGGCGAAGGATAGCGTTGGCCTGGTCGTCTATTTCATCGTCTTCGCGGTGCTGGTGTTCTTCGCGCCGAACTATCTGGGCCATCCGGACAATTACATTCCCGCCAATCCGCTGGTGACGCCGCCGCATATCGTGCCGGAATGGTACTTCCTGCCCTATTACGCGATCCTGCGCGCGGTGCCGGATAAGCTTGGCGGCGTGCTGCTGATGTTCGGTTCGATCCTGATCTGGTTCGTGCTGCCTTGGCTTGATCGTTCCCCGGTGCGGTCCATGCGCTTCCGTCCGCTGGCGCGTCTGTTCTTCCTGCTCTGGACGGTGAATTTCCTTGTGCTGCTCTGGGTTGGCGCCAAGCCGGCGGAAGGCACCTATGTGCTGATCGCGCAGATCGCGACCGCCTATTACTTCGCCTATTTCCTGGTGATCCTGCCGCTGTTAGCGAAGTTTGAGCGGCCCTTGCCACTACCAGAGAGTATATCCCGACCCGTGCTGGGCGGGGGGCCGTTGCCGATGGGCGCGGCAGCCAAGCCGATGGAGAAGGCCTGATCATGTTGCGTATGTCCTTCAAGGCCCTCGCCCTGACCCTTGGCATCTTCGCTGCCGCCCCCGCCCATGCGGCGGGGGAAGCCATCCCCATCCCGGATCGGAAATTCTCCTTCGATGGGATTTTCGGCACCTATGATCGCGCCAGCGCGCAGCGTGGCTTCCAGGTTTACAAGGAAGTCTGCGCCGCCTGCCATGGCTTGCGGCTGCTTTCCTATCGCAATCTGCGCGATTTGGGTCTGACCGAGGCACAGGTCGCGGCCATCGCTTCCCAGTTTGAAATCAAGGATGGCCCAAATGATGAGGGCCAGATGTTCGAACGCCCCGGCCGTCCGGCGGACCGTTTCCGCAGCCCCTTCCCGAATGATGCCGCCGCGCGCGCGGCCAATAACGGCGCCCTGCCGCCAGATCTTTCGGTGATGACCAAGGCGCGCGCGGGTGGCGCGGATTACCTGTTTGCGCTGCTGACCGGTTATGTGGACCCGCCGCCCGGTGTCACCGTGATGGATGGGATGCATTACAACAAGTACTTCCCGGGCAATCAGATCGCCATGGGCCCTGTGCTCAACCCCGATCAGGTTGAATATGCTGATGGCACCAAGGCGACGGTTGAGCAGATGGCGCATGATGTCAGCACCTTCCTGCAATGGGCCGCCGAGCCGGAGCTTGAACAGCGCCGCGCCCTTGGCGTTAAGATCATCATCTTCCTGACGATCCTGGCCGGTCTCACCTATGCGGTGAAGCGCAAGATCTGGGCTGACGTTGAACACTGATCGCTTCTGAAGCGGTTTAGGCATGGCACGCGCCCCTTCCGGGGCGCGTGTTTTTTTATGCGCCGCGCGTGGTTTCCATCGGTGCGGGTTCTGCGCTACTGACTTGGCTCATGCAGCCATCCGAACCCGTCGCGCGGTTGAAGGTGCAGGTGACGTTCCTGCGCATGGACGCCCCGCCCACCAGCCCCGCCCCGGCCCTGCCGGCAGATGCGCGGGTGGAGAGGGTGTGGCATTGCTCGGTGCCCTTCTATCGTTACCTTTACGCGACCGTGGGCGCGCCCTGGCTTTGGTGGATGCGGCGCATTGCAACTGATGCAGAACTGGCCGCCATGCTCGGTCATCCCTCGGTCAGCGTGCATGTGCTGCTGCGGGATGGCGAACCGGCCGGGTTTTATGAGCTGGATCATCGCAGCGGGCAGACCGCGAATCTCTCCTATTTCGGGCTGATGCCCTGGGCGATTGGCACCGGGCTTGGCGCGGCGTTTTTGCGCCATGCGGTGGATGCCGCCTGGCAGATCGGCCTGCCCGCGGTTACGGTAAACACCTGCAATGCGGATCATCCGCGCGCCCTGCCGGGCTATCTGGCGGCGGGCTTTCGCCGGTTGCGCGCGATTGAGGAAGTCTGGCCCGTGCCGCTTTCCCTTGGCATGGTGATCCCGCCACATCTGCCGCGCTTGCCCTGACCCCGCATATTCCCAGGAACGCCACCTCAGCCTTTAATACTGGCGGAGGAAGAACCGCCATGAACAATGCCTCGCGCCGGGTACTGCTCGGTTCCGCGCTTGCCTTACCCTTCATTGCCCGTGTTGCCGCACAGCCTACCTGGCCGGATCGGCCGGTGCGCATCATCATCCCCTTTGGCGCGGGCGGGCCGATTGATCTGGTGGGCCGCTTGCTGGCCGAGCATCTCAAGGAAAGGCTGGGACAGCCCTTTATTATCGAAAATCGCCCCGGCGCTGGCGGCAGCATCGGCATCCATACCGTGGTGCAAGCGCCGCCCGATGGCACGGTCTTTGTGCTGACCAGCGCATCGCTTGCGAGCGTGCCGGCGCTTTACCCCAATCGCGGGCTTGATCCGCGCATAGCCTTGGCGCCGGTCAGCCTGGTCGCGGATATTCCAACCGCCATGGTGGTGCGTGCGGCGTCGCCGTATCAGAGCGTGCAGGATGTGGTGAATGCTGCCCGCGCCGCACCTGGGCGGCTGACCTATGGCAGCGGTGGAGTTGGGTCTTCCAACCATCTTTCGGGCGCGCTGTTTGCGCTGGCGGCCAATCTCGACCTCACGCATGTGTCCTATCGTGGCGCGGCGCCGGCCATGACGGCGCTTTATGCCGGCGAGATAGACGTGGTGTTCGCAAGCACGGTGGAAACCCTGCCGCATGTGCAAGGTGGCCGCGCGCGGCTTTTGGGGGTGGCGGGGCCGCGGCGCCTGCCGGCCCTGCCCGATACGCCGGCCATCAATGAAACCGTGCCCGGTTATGTCGCGCTGAATTGGTATGCCATCGCCGCGCCGCGCGCCACGCCGCCCGCCATCATCGCCCGCATGGCGGAGGTGCTGGGCGGCCTGCGTGACCTGCCCGAAGTGCGGACGCGCTTTGCCGCCGCCGGCACCACGCCGCTGCTGACCGGCCCGGCGGAATTGGCCGCGCTGCTGGACTCCGATGTGCCGCAATGGCAGCGCGTGGTGGCGGCGACAGGGATCAAGGTGGAATAGGGGCGCTGACCCTCAGGTCACAATACTCACCAGCAGATAAAGCCCCCAAAGGCAGATTGCGGCTGCGCCGATCCTATCCGCATGCCAGCGCAGCCGGTTCGCAAAGGCCAGGCGCATGGCGTTCTGCATCGGCAGCGCATCCGGGGCATGGCGGTCAGCGACCATCAGCCAAATCTCACTCTGGCGCATATCCTGGCTGGGCACATAGGCAAGCTTCAGCAGCACAATCAGCCAGAGCAGCGTCACCAGCATCGCGCCAGAACGCAGCGCCAGCGCCCATTGGAAGGAAAGCGACAGGAAGATGAGCATGATCGCAAGGCTCGCAAAGCCAAGCGCGCGCCGGATGACCAGATCCGCCAATGCCTCAAGCCGTTCCAAGCCATCGCCCTCATGCGCGGCGCCCCCGCTGGATCCAGGCGCGCTGCATCTAAGACTAACCTGAGGCGCAGCGGGGTGAAAGCGGTCTTTTCGCGGAAGGCCGCCTCAGCCTAGGCCGAGCAGCACGAGCAAAAGCGCGGTGCCGAACCAGACCATCATCGCCCCTTGCAGGCTGAGCCCCAGCCGCTCAGAAATCGCCGCCGGCAGGGCAGAGAGCAATAGCGTCGCGGTCGAGACGATCAGGGAGGCGCCGTAAAAGACAACCTCCTTCGTCGGCGGCAGAAGCTCCGGCAGCCAGACCGGGTAAAGGTGCCAGACAATCGGCAGGGTTGGGCTGATCATGCCATTCAGCAGGCAGGTCGCGACGGTCGCCACGAAAAGGTTTTGCGGGGTCATCATGGCGGCTACCCCGCCCCTGGCGGGCTGATGCGCGGCGCATAGCCAAGCCCCACCATGACCAAGCCAAAGATCATCCGCACCGCGAAAAGCCAAAAGGCGGCGACCAGCGGCAGAAAGGGCGGCGAGACATAGGAAGGTACCAGCCGCTCGGCGGTCCAGACTGCCCAATTGGTCAGCATCTGAAAGCCGCGCCAGATATAATTGCTATTGGTCGGCGTCATGAAGAATTGCATCATGAAGCGCCCCAGGCAGCTCCAGGCAGTCAGCGCCAGGAAATAGGTCACCACCCAGAATGGCAGGTAGCCGAGGATGAAATTGCTTTCCATGAAGCCCTAAATGCTGGGGCGGCTGCGTTTCCGCAACCGCCCCAAGTTTAGCCCATCTTGACGGGGCTTTGGTTATTCCACCGCCTCGCTCTTGTCAGCAAGACGCACACCACCCTTCGGGATGCGGATATCGTCAATGAAATCCTGCATCGCCTGGCTTGGCGCCGTAGTGAATTGCGACACCACATAGATGACCAGGAAGGAAATCGGCACGCCGAAGATGCCGGCGGAAATGCTGCCAATCCCCCACATGCGCCCGGTCACCCGGTTACGCAGCACGACGGTATCGGTGGTCATTGGACTGCCCCAGATGTTACCGAGCCAAGCCAGCGCCCCATCCTTCACCGCTGCGGTATTGGCCAGAATGGCCGCCGCTTCCGCCCGTAATTCGGGCGAGGTGAAGTTCTGGTTGATGTTGCCCACCTGACGCGCTGCAGCGATGATCGCATCCTTCGATCCGAACAATTGGATGAAGTCCATCCCGAACCATTCCGAATGGATCATGTAGCCGAAGGTCACCACATAGCCCACGGCCATACCAACAACAGCGGCAGTATTGGTGGTTTTCTTGTACCACACCCCCATCACCAGCGCCGCGAATAGCCCGGCGGCAGCGATGGAGAAGGCCCAGGCGACAAGGAACAGAATATCCGCCCCGGCATTGCCCGCTGTCCAAGCCGCGGCAAAAGCCACGGTCAGCAGCAGCACGCGTGAGACAACCAACCGGCGCGCGGTCGGCGCGTTGCGGTCAATCATCTTGTAATACACGTCATGCGACAGCGCATTGGCGAGCGCGAGCAGCAGGCCATCGGCGGTGGAAAGCGCCGCCGCCAGACCGCCAGCCGCCACCAGACCCGCAATCACATAAGGCAGGCCCGCGATTTCCGGTGTGGCAAGCACAACCACGTCCGGATGGATGCGGAATTCATTCCATTGCAGGATGCCGTCTCGGTTCACGTCCACAATGTTGATCCACGGCACCCCATAGGGCGAGATGATCTGCCAGTTCTTGATCCAGTCTGGCAGGCTCGCGATCGGTTGGCCGATGATGTTCTGATAGATTTCCACCTTCGCGAAGGCGGCATAGGCCGGCGCCGTGAAGTAGAGCAGGAAGATGAAGAACAGCGACAACGCCACGGACTGACGTGCTTCCTTCACCGAAGGCGTCGTGAAGTAGCGCATCAGGATATGTGGCAAGGAAGCCGTGCCGACCATGAGGCAGAAGACCAGCGCGAACCAATTGATCGCCGCCGGCATCGAGAATTGGCCATTGGCCCCAATGAAGGGGGCGCTATGCCAGCCGGTCACACCGGGCGGCGGGGTCATGCCCGCGGCACGGAAGCCGTTTTCCAACTCAGCAATACGTTCCAGCGCGAAGCCATACATGACCTGCGGGAGCGGCACGCCCGTGACCTTGGCCGACATCAGGAAGGCCGGGATCAGATAGGCGATGATCAGCACGATATACTGCGCCACCTGCGTCCAGGTGACGGCGCGCATGCCGCCCAACATGGAGCAGACCAGAATGCCCGCAAGGCCGACGAACACCGCAACGCCGAAGGACACATCCAGGAAGCGCTGCGTGATGATACCCACACCCACGATCTGCGCCACGACATAGACGAAGGATGCGGTGATCAGGATCACCACGCCGATCAGGCGGGCAGCATTGCCGCCATAGCGCGCGCCCAGGAAGTCCGGCACGGTGTACTGGCCGAATTTGCGCAGATAGGGCGCCAGCAGAATGGCGACCAGCATGTAACCGCCGGTCCAGCCCAGGATGAAGGCAAGGCCACCATAGCCAAGGGCGTAAAGGCTGCCCGCCATGCCGATGAAGCTTGCCGCCGACATCCAGTCCGAACCGGTTGCCATGCCATTATAAAGGGCAGGCACGCGCCGCCCGGCGACGTAGTATTCAGCCACCGCCTGGGTGCGGCTGATGATGCCGATATAGGCGTAAACGCCGATGGTAAGACCCACGAACAAATAGCCGAGAATGCGATCCGGCACGCCCATTTGTTCGAGAATGGCGATGATCACCACAAAAGCCGCAAAACCGCCCGTATAGCCGGCGTAAATCTTGCCGAGCGAGGCGATAAAGGGATCCTTTTCCTTGGAAGCTCCGCTCATGGGATCAATCCTCCTGCACGCCGAATTCTTCGTCGACCTGGTTCTGGCGCTTGCCGAACCAGAAAAGCGCCACGACGAAGATGATCAGGCTGCCCTGCGCGGCCATGTAGAAGCCAAAGGGAAAGCCCAGAATGCGAATGCTGTTGAGCGAGGGGGCGAACAAATGCACCACGAAACTTGCGAAGAACCAAATGCCCAGAACCAGCAGCATCAGGCTGGATGTTTTGGCCCAATGGGCCGCAGCGGTGGCCTTATCCACCGCAGGGGCTTCCGTATTGGACGGCGCACCCCCAGATTCAACCAATGGCATTAAACTGCCTCCTCCGATGGTCGTCCCTTGGGGGCGACCTGTTTGACCTGCCCTGACCACGCTGGCGCGTGACCCGATTCGAGCATTTGACAGCCCGATTCATTGATGGCGATAACA
>JADCFR010000416.1 GCA_020249415.1 Roseomonas sp.
CCAGCATGACCAGCGCCAGAAGCTCAAGCCCCACCTTGCCGATGCCGAGCCATGCCGCGACCCCAAGCGCTGGCGCGATGATAAAAAACAGCGGGATTCGATTTTTGGGCGTTGGCATTGCGACATCAAGCTAGACAGCTATGCCGTTTTTCTCAAGTCACGCTGCCCCGCAGGCTCCCGCCCATGCAACATTGCCCAACATATTTCGTTATGAATAATTCACAAAAAGGCGATGCAATGACGTCCCCGGGGCAATCGCGCATTTTGCGCCATGCCCAGGGATCGGTCACTGAACAGAAAGGCTCGATCCCAGCAACCGCTTTGCGGTTCTGATGATCAAGCCAGGATATTCGGCAAAGAGTTTTTTCAGAAACCCCGATCCCGTCAGGCTGTAATGCCTGACGGAACCTGGTTTCGAAACAACAGCTCAGGCAGCTTGGACGCCAGGACCGCTGATGGCGGGCTTCGCGCTGCCACCCCAGAATTCGGCACGTTCATTCTGCTCACGCAGAACATAGCCGCGGCCCCAAACGGTGCCAATCAGATCAGCGCCGCCAGCGGTGGCAAGCTTCTTGCGGAGCTTGCAGATGAAGACATCAATGATCTTCACTTCAGGCTCATCAATGCCGCCGTAAAGGTGGTTCAGGAAAACTTCCTTGGTGAGCACAACGCCCTTGCGGAGCGCGAGCAATTCCAGGATCGCGTATTCCTTGCCGGTCAGATGGACAGGATTGCCACCAACCGCCACTTCGCGTGAACCGATATTGAGTTGCAGCGCGCCAACCTGCAGGGTTGGCTGGCTGAAACCCTTCGCGCGGCGCACAATGGCCTGGATACGCGCGACCAGCTCCTGCTGGTCGAAAGGCTTGGTGATGAAATCATCGGCACCCATGCCGAAGACCTTCACCTTGGTTTGCGGGCGGCTGACGCCCGACAGGATCAGCACCGGCGTTTCGACGCGACTAGCGCGCAGACGACGCACGACCTCGCCGCCATCCAAATCCGGCAGCATCAGATCCAACACGATGATATCATAATCATAGAGTTTCGCGAGTTCGAGGGCTTCTTCCCCCGTATCCGCTGTTTCCACAATCATGGAGGCATGACGAAGCATTAACGAAATGCCGCGCGCCGTTGTAGGATCATCCTCGACTAGCAGAACACGCATTGATCGCTCCTTTTGACCGACAAGAAAGAGATTACAGAGTTTCGCGGGGAATTGAAACAGGAAATTTCAGCCCCTCGCGTCCCATGAACGATATTCGTCCAAAAAAGTAAATTTCTTGATAAAGAAAAATACTTAAACTGAGTTTTTCGACAGAAATTTACGACCATTGGTCATTTCTCCCCTAATGAGTGCTTACCAAAAGGTGAATCGCGGCTAAAAATTCAGCCGGAGACTCGCGTGGCAGGAAGTGTCCGGCTGTTGGAACAACCTGGCGCGCCAAAAGCCGCGTGAAGTGCCGCGCGCAGCCAGCGCTATTCTCCGGCGGGTCCACGCCATCCTCGGCCCCGTGCAAAACCAGGCTTGGCACGGTGATGCTGGGGCGGGTCGCAAGGCGGGCTTCAAGCGCCGCATAGGCAGGGTCGCCCGCCACGGCGCGGTGCCGATGGCGATAGGAATGCACGGCAACCGCCACGAAATCGGGATTGTCGAAGCTGGCCGCCGTTTTGGCGTAGCTTTCGGCAGAGAAGCCCATATTGGGCGACCACATGCGCCACAGAAGCTCACAAAGACTGTGTCGATTCTGGGCCAGGCCCGCCGCGCCCCTGTCTGTTTGCAGGTACCATTGATACCAATGGCGCGCTTCCTGCGCCGGCGCGGCGGGGCGGATGCTCCCCGCAATATCTTGAATGTTATAGCCATTGGCGGAAACCAGGCCGGTCACCCGCTCAGGCCAAAGGGCCGAGACGACGCAGGCGGCCCGCCCACCCCAATCATACCCGGCCAGGATCGCCTGCGGGATTGCCAGCGCATCCATGAGCGCGAGCAAATCCGCCCCAAGGGCCGCCTGTTCGCCGGAACGCGGCGTCGCCGGGTCCAGAAACCGGGTCGGGCCATAGCCGCGCAGATAGGGCACCAGCACGCGAAAACCCTGGGCAGCAAGCGCGGGCGCCACGCCATCCCAGGCGCGCGCATCATCGGGAAAGCCATGCAGCAGGATGGCAACCGGCCCGGAATCGGGGCCGTGCATTTCCACCGCCATGTCCAATACCCCGGCCCTGACCATCCTGAGTTCCATCGTCCAACCGCTCTCCTTCGGTTGACGCATTCTTGATCACGAGCATTAACCAAAAGGTTAACGCGCAGGCTGAAGAACCCCTTAAACTGCACATTATTCGCAACCCTGGGGTGCCGAGCAAGCGCGCAATTTCGCTGAGGGGCTGCTCCAGCCCCGATATCTGCTAACCCCTGTCGGTAAATTTAACTGCCTTGAATCAGATAGTTAGTAAAAAACCGGGTCAGGCCGGCAAGGGGTATTGGTCCAGATAGGGCTGGTATTCGGGTTCAACCTCAATCGCCAAGGATGCAAGCGCGCGCACCACGGCACAGTAAAAAGAAATGGTCAGCACCAGATCCACCATCAATTCATGATCGAAATGCGCGGCGAGCGCCTGATAGGTGGCCTCGGTCACCCCCGGCCCCGCCGCGGCTTCGCGGGCGGCCAGCAGCACCAGCTTGGCGAGTGGTTCAAGCGCCGAATCCTGGCCGGCGCTTTCCGCGATCAGGCCGCGGATATCGGCATCGCTCACGCCGAAATCCTTGCCGATTTTAACATGATGCGACCATTCATAGGGTGAGCGTGCCTGCCAGCCCACTTGCAGAATGGCCAATTCGCGCAGCCGCGGGTCAAGGCGCGACCCGTAGCGGATGAATTGCCCAAGGCCCGAGAAGGCCCGCGCCGCCTTGGGACTATTCACCAGCGCCTTATGCAGGGCAATCGGGCGCTTCAGCAGGTCTCGATCGGCTTCTGCCAGATCATCCACTGTCAAATCAGGTACGCGGGCCATGGGCAATCCTCCGTCCTGGGGAGCCTAACCGCTTAATCTAATGGCCGGAAGCCCGTGCCCCCTGGGTCAGCGCCTTGGCATCCGGCACTTCCACCCGCCTTCCGTGCAGACGCACCAGCCCCGCCGCTTCCAGCCCATGCATGACGCGGGAGAGGCTTTCCGGCGTCATGCCGAGCCGTGCCGCAATGGCCGCGCGGGGTTCCGGCATGGCAACGCGCCCGCCTGGCATCAGCCGTCCGGTGAGGAAATGCGCCACGCGTTCGCTCGCCTTGGTGAGCTTCATCTCACGCAATTGATCCGCCAGAACCCGCCATTGCCGCGCCATTTGCGTGAGGCTTGCCTCAGCGAGACGCGGTTCCTCAGCCATGGTGGCATGGAAGGCATCCAGCGGGATGCGGAGCAGGCGGCTGGGCGCCAAAGCCTCGGCGCCGAAGGGCCAGGCGCCGCCCATGATCACCGCCGGCATCAAAAAACACTCGCCGCCGCTGATGATCTCCAAAAGGCCACGGGAATCGGCCGCGCCCTGCATGGAAAGCCCGACCGAGCCCTCCAGCAGCAGGTAAAGCGCCTCTGGCTCAGCCTCGGGCGCGAAAATCACGTCGCGGCGCGGCACGGTGACGTGGGCGGCGGCGGCCATCAGGGCGCGGGCGGCCGGCGCCCCGGCGGCGGAAAGGAAGGGGTGCCCGATGCCATGGGCGGGCGCAGCGATCATTTCCTGCATGGGGGAAGACAAACCGAATTTGCCGCCCGGCTTCTTGATGCAGCGCAAGCCCCTGGCGAGAAGGCGCCACTTCACGCAAAATGAAAGGGCAAGAACGGGGGGCGCCATGCAAATCACTTCCAGCCATTTGCCGGTGGATTTCGCCGAGGGGCATTTCTGTGCCCGCATTATGCGGCCCGAAGGCCCCTGCGTGATCGGCATTGCGCGTGGTGCGGCCTTTGATCTGACGCCCGCCTTCGGCACGGCATCGCGCTTTCTGGAAGAAGATGACGCGCCTGCTGCCATGACACGGCACGGTGAGCCCATCACGCTCGATCTTGCAGCGTTATTGGCCAATTCGGCCTGGGATGCGCGCGACCCGGCCAAACCCTTCCTGCTGTCACCGATTGATCTGCAAACCGTGAAGGCCGCTGGTGTGACCTATGTGCGGAGCATGCTGGAACGTGTGGTGGAAGAACGCTGCCGCGGCGATGCCGGCCAGGCAGAGGCGGTGCGCGCTGAGTTTCGCAGTATCATTGGCGATGATCTGGCCGCGATCATTCCTGGCAGCGCGGAAGCCATGCGCCTCAAAACCGCGTTGCTGCAAAAGGGTTGGTGGAGCCAATATCTGGAAGTCGGCATTGGCCCGGATGCGGAGATTTTCACCAAATGCCCGGCCATGGCTTCCGTTGGCACGGGCAGCAAGATTGGCGTGCATCCTGTATCTGCCTGGTCAAATCCTGAGCCGGAAGCGGTGATGGTGGTGAATGGCAAGGGGCGCATTCAGGGTGCCACGCTCGGCAATGATGTCAATCTGCGGGATGTGGAAGGGCGGAGTGCCTTGTTGTTGGGGCGTGCGAAGGATAATAACGCCTCCGCCGCGCTCGGGCCGATGATCCGCTTGTTTGATGCGGGCTTTACCTTGGGAGATGTGCGGCAGGCGGAACTCAGCCTCACGATTACCGGGCGCGATGGGTTTGCATTGGCGGAAAGCGGGCCGGTGGGGGCGATCAGCCGCGACCCGGCTGATGTGGTGGCGCAAATGATCGGCGCGCATCATCAATATCCGGATGGCGCGGTGCTGTATCTGGGCACACCATTCTCCCCGGCCAAGGAAGATC